>CBININ010000059.1:0-9892 GCA_966250755.1 uncultured Gammaproteobacteria bacterium
GTCCACGCCGAGCTTGTCCTGCAGGCCCTGGCGGTAGTACAGGCGGTAGCGGCCCAAGCCCTCGAGCAGGATCGCGCCGTCGGGATCGAGGTAGACCTGGTCGGCCTGCGCGGCGAGGTAATAGCCCTTCTGCTCCATGCCGGCGCCGTAGGCGATCACCGGCTTGCCGCTCGCGCGGAAGTCGCGCAGCGCGGCGCCGAGCTCGCGCATCGCGGCGAAGCCCGCCACCTGGAAGCCGTCGGTCTTGAGCACGACGCTGGTGATCTTCGGGTCCTTCCGGGCCGCCTGCAGCGCCTGCATCAGGTCGCGCAGCTGGATCTCGCGGCCGGCGTCGCGGCCGCCGCTGGCCTGGGCGATCGCGCGCGCGATAGGCGCGCTCGTGTACTGCTCGACCAGGGTGCCGTCGAGGTCGATCACCAGCGCGGTCTTGTCCAGTACCGGCTTGATCGCCGCGCCGCCGTTGCCGGACTTGGCGGCCATCGCGACCAGCAGCAGCGCCAGCAGGAACAGCACGAACAAGCCCATGATCACGTTGAACACGAACGTGTTGATGAAGTTGATGACCTTCCCGACGCCGACCAGGAAGCGCCAGAAGGGATTGGACGAGGACTCGCTCATGCGCAACTCCGGAAGCTCATGGCCCAAGGATACCCGCGGCCGTGCCAAGGCCGCATGCGCCTTAGGTCAGGGGGTCGGACGGGGATGCAGCAGTCGCCACAGCCGCAGCGCCAGCAGCAGTGCCGCCACGCCCAGCCCCAGGATCAGGCCAACCCACAGGCCGGGCGCGCCTCGCGCCAGGTGCAGTCCGAACCAGGCGCCCAGCGGCAGGCCCACGCCCCAGTAGGCCAGCACGGTGATGAACATCGGCACCCGGGTGTCCTTCAGGCCGCGCAATGCGCCCGCCGACAGCACCTGGATGCCGTCGGGCAGCTGGAACACCGCCGCGTAGCGCATCAGCAGCACCGCCAGCGCGGCCACGCCGGCGTCGTCGGTGTACCAGCCGGCGATCATGGCCCCGCCGAACACCAGCACGGCCGCGGCCAGCGCCTGGGTCAGGCCGCCCAGCGCGAAGCCGGCGCCGGCTGCCCAGCGCATCGCCGGCAGGTCGCCGGCGCCGACGGCGTGGCCGACCCGCACCGTGGTCGCCATCGCGATGCCCAGCGGCAGCATGAAGCAGGCGCTGGCCACGCTGAGCGCGATCTGGTGCGCGGCCACGTCGATGGCGCCGATGCGCCCGATCAGCAGCGCGGTGGCGACGAACAGGCTGCCCTCCATGAAGATGGACACGCCCATCGGCAGGCCGAGCGCAAGCAGGCCGCGGATCTTCGGCCAGTCCGGCCGCTCCCAGCGCGCGAATAGCGCCAGGTCGGCGAAACGCCGCGAGCGCCGCAGGTAGAGCGCGAAGCCGATCGTCTGCAGCCATAGAACCAGGGCGGTGGCCAGGCCGAGGCCGCGCGCGCCCAGCTCCGGCAGCGGGCCGGCGCCGTACATCAGCGCGTAGCCGAGCGGCGCGAGCACCAGCAGGGCCGACAGGCCGGAGACCATCGTCGGCGTGGTCCAGGCCAGGCCTTCGCAGAGGAAGCGCATCGCCATCGTGGCCACCAGCGCCGGCGCGCCGGCGGCGATCGCGTGCAGGAAGGCGGTCGCCTGCGGACGCACCTGGGGCACGATGCCGATGGCCTCCAGCAGCGCGGGCGAAAACCAGGTGCCGATCGCCAGCAGCAGGCCGAGCGGCGCCGCCAACCACAAGGCCTGACGCCACAGCGGCGCGATCGCGGCGCGCTGGCCGGCGCCGTTGAGCTGCGCGACCGACGGAGGCACCGCCATCATCACGCCCACGCTCAGGAACAGCGCCACGTTCCAGATCGAACTGCCGACCGTCACCGCGGCCAGCGTGTCCACGCCGTAGTGGCCGGCGAGCACCGAGTCCACCACGCTCATCAGCATGGCGGCGAGCTGGCCGAGCACCAGGGGAAGCGCCAGCACGAGGCTGACCCGCATCTCCCGCCCGAGGCGGGCGAAGCGGTGTTCGGCGTGGCTCATGGGAGGCGGCGCGGGCGGGACGGTCGCTTATAGTAGCCGGCATCCGAAGGGGCCCCGCATGCACGACGTCCATCCCGCGCCCGCCACGCCGGCCATGCCGACCACACCGGCAACGGCGGCCACGCCTGCCACGAGCGCGCCCGATGCCGTCGCGCCCGGGCGTCGTTGCGAAAACTGCGGCACGCCCCTGATGGGGGAGCACTGCTACGCCTGCGGCCAGCCGACCAAGGGCCTGGTGCGCCACTTCTCCAGCGTCGTCGGCGACTTCATGGACACGGTGTTCAACATCGATTCGAGGGTGTTGCGTACGCTCGGCCCGCTGCTGCTGCGCCCGGGCTGGCTCACGCTGGAGTACTTCGCGGGTCGGCGCGTTCGCTACGTGACGCCGGCGCGGCTGTTCCTGTTCCTGAGCCTGCTGGCGTTCTTCGCCATCCACGCGCGGATCGACGTGGGCGACGAGGGGAGCGTGACCGTCGGTCCGCAGCAATCCGGCGTCAGCGTGCGCTCGGGCAGGCTCGACACCGCCCGCACCGTCGCCGAGGTGGAGGCGGCGCGCAAGGACGCGCTGGCCGAGATCGACAAGGGCATCGCCGACCTCAAGGACGTGCCGGCGGGCGCGGCTGGCGTGGCGGCGATGGAAGTGGCACGTGCCAAGATCGTCGCCGCGGCCGACGCGCGCGCCGATTGGATCCGCCGCAGCGAGGCCGCGCGGGCGAAGGGGCAGCCGGCGCCGCCGGAGCCGACCGTGGACGGCGCGCGCGGCGGCTCGATCAACTTCCCGGTGAACGGCAAGAACTGGGATCCGGTGAGCAACCCGGTGGATCTGGCCTGGTTGCCCGAGGCCGGCAACCGCCTGCTCAACCGGCGCCTGGCGCACGCGCGCGAGGCCCTGGATCGCGACGGCGGCGAGCGCACGCTGGTCGAGGCGCTGTTCAATGTATTGCCGCAGACGCTGATCGTGATGATGCCGCTGTTCGCGCTGATGCTGAAGCTCGCGTATTTCTTCCGGCGCCGGCTCTACATGGAGCACCTGATCGTGGCCCTGCACAGCCATGCCTTCATCGCGCTGGCGTTGAGCCTGGTGATGGGATTCTCCTGGTTGCAGGAAGTGCTGGGCGCGTCGTCGGGTTTCATGGAGAACCTGTTCGGCTGGGGCATCGGACTCACCAGCGCGTGGATCCCCGTCTATCTCTTGCTGATGCAGAAGCGCGTGTACGGCCAGGGCTGGCCGATGACGCTGCTCAAGTTCGGCGTGCTCGGCTTCCTCTACTCGATCCTGCTCGGGCTGGCGATGGCGGCGGCGATGCTGATCGGGCTGCTGACGCTGTGATCGTGCGCGCGGTGACGCCGTGATCGTCTACGAGGTGAACCTGTTCGTGCGGCGCGAACTGGAGTCGGCGTTCCGCGCCTGGCTGTGGCGGCATGTCGCGGAGATCCTCGCGCTGCCGGGTTTCACCGGCGCACGCATCCTCGAGCGCGATCAGCCGCCGGCGGAGGCCGGCGAGCTCGCGCTTTGCGTGCAGTACGAACTGCGCGACGCCGCCGCGCTCGAGGATTACCTGCGCGAGCACGCGGCGCGGATGCGCGGCGACGGCCTGGCCCGTTTCGGCGACGGCTTCCGCGCCGAGCGCCGCGTGTTGCGCGCGATCGACGCCGCCTGACGTCGCGCCGGCGAGGTCGCGGCCGGTAGGCCTTGGCGCGGCGTCGTCGCCGCGCGTTACTGCACGAGGCGATCGCGGATCAGTTGCGAACGCTGCTCCGCCGGCGCCGCCAGCAGGTCGCGGCGCAGGGCCTGCCGGCGCGCCTCCGTCAGTCGCGGCGCCAGCAGCCCGAGGTCGGCTCGCGCGTCGGGCTCCAGACCGCGCAAGACCTGCAACAGGGCCGGGCGCTCCGACTCCGGCAGGTAGGCGAACAGCGAGGAGAACGGCGCCAGTTCCTGGCCCAGGTCCGGGCCCAGCCACCACAGCGCCTGCGTATCCGAAGGCGAGGCCGCGAACTGCGCGCGCAGGTTCTGCTGCTCGGCCGCGGGCAGGCTGGCCACGCGCGCCGCCGCCAGCCGCACCCAGGCGCGGTCGTTCGGCGCCAGTCGCTCCCAGGCGGCGAAGGGCGTGCGTTGCCGCGCGTGCTCCGGTGCCGGCAGCTTGTCCCAGGCCACCAGCGCGGCCCGCAACTGCTCGCGCTGGTCGGCGCGGCGCGCGAGCCAGTCGGCGGCCTGGCGCACCAGGCTGGTGCGGGTCGCCTCGTCGAGTTCGGGCCAGGCTTCGCGTGCCGAGCCCAGCATCGCCTGCGCCTCCGCGGGCAAGGCCTCGAAGCGGGCCGGCGGGGCGGCCGCGGGTGGCGGCGAGGGGTCGGTGGGCGCCGGCAGGGTCGCGGCGGCCATCCAACTGTAGAAGGGCAGTTCGCGGGCCACCGCCTGGTCGGCGGCGTGGGCGACCAGCAGGTAGTCGGGATGCGTCACCACCATCGCATCGGTCATGGCCGGGGGCGGCGCCACCTTGTCCACCACCGGCGCCGGCGCGCCGCGTCCGCCCAGCCCCTGCCACCACGCCACCGCGCTGCCGATGGCGACCAGCAGGGCGATCGCGGTGATGACCTGCGCGTTGCGCGGCCAGCGGCCGGCGGAACGCGCCGCCCCGGGCAGCGGATCTGCCAGCGCGAGCAGGGCCTCGTCGCGCCAGGCGGCCAGCAGCTGGCGCTGCGCCGCGGGAGCGTCGTGCATCTGGGCCTGCAGCTCGCGCCGCAGGGCCTCCACGCCCTCCGCGTCCAGCCCCGGCGCGCCCAGGGCGCGGTGCAAGGCCTTCTCATAGGCCTCGGGCGCCACCCCGAGGGCTTCGGCGGCGTGGGCGATGTCCAGGCCGGCGACGAGCCGCAACAGCAAAGCGGCTCGAGGGCCCGGTGGCAGGCCCGGCAAGCCGGGCGCCCCGGGTTCGGCCGGACGCACGAGACCGGGCTGGCGAAGCAGACAGAACCAGAAACGGATCGGCCAAGCCGCCAACGGCAGGCCGCGGGCCTCGGCCAGGAAAGCGTGGAGGGCACGCGCCAGTCCCTGCTCCGCGGCGGCCTCGGAGCCCGCCTGGCGCAAGGCAAAGACCCAGCCGCGCAGCTCGATGCCGCGCAGGAAAGCCACCAGCGCAGGCGAAGGGGCGGCAGGGGCGGGGGGGGATCGGGTTAGGCTCACGGCCCCATTCTAGACAGCGTGCGTCGTGGAGCACGACTTGACAGCGCCACAAACGCCGCTCCGCCAAGCGTGACGCGGGTTTGCGCGTGGAACGTTGTGCACAGCAGCCTCGAAGGCCCTGAAAAACCACCTGAATCCCCGCCAACAGCCGATTTTCACCGCATCAGCCGCTGCAACTTATTGAAAACACTGGAATATGACAGGCTGGTTAAAAAATCGCCAAGGCGATGAAAGCCCCGATTTCACGGGGCGCGCGCAAGCCCGCCGCAGCCCCGGTCCACAGAGTTATCCACAGAATGTGTGGATAAGGACTTTTTCCCTGTAGGGTCAGCAGGTTATAGGGCTTTTCTGACACGAAATTCAGCACTGTGCCGCAAGTGAATCCACAAGGGCCGGCGCGGCGGGTTCAGCTAGACTTCGGCCATGAGTCTGCCCGCCGACGCCGTCCTGCGCGTGGCCCTGCCGGTGCCCCTGCCTCGCCTGTTCGACTACCTGCCGCCGCCTGGCGAACGGGCGGACGCCGGCTGGGTGGGCTGCCGGGTGCGGGTGCCCTTCGGCCGTGGCGAGCAGGTGGGGGTGGTGCTTGAGGCCGGGCCGGCGCAGGCCGAGCCGGACACCCTCAAGGCGGTCCTCGCCCGGCTCGACGCGGCGCCGCTGCTGCCAGGCGAGCTGCTCGACACCCTCGCCTTCTGCACCCGCTACTACCATGCCCCGCCGGGCGAGGTGCTGGCCACGGCGCTGCCGGTGGCCCTGCGCGACGGCCAGCCGCTGCCGGAAACCACCGTGCACGGCTGGCAGCTGACGGCGGCCGGGCGCGCGGCCCTGGCCGGCAAGGCCGCGCCCGGGCGCCCGCGGCGCCTGCTCGAGCGCCTGGCGCGCGGGCCTTGCGCCGAGGACGCCCTGGAGGACTTCGAGGGCTGGCGGGTGGCGGCGCGGGCCCTGGCGCGGCAGGGCAAGGCCGAGCGCCTGCCAATGCCCAGCGAGGGCGAGTTGGCGCTCGGGCAAGAGCCCGGTCCCGACTTGAACGCCGGCCAGCGCGAAGCGCTCGCCTGTTTGCGCGCGGGCGAGGGCTTCCGCACCCTGCTGCTGGAAGGCGTCACCGGCAGCGGCAAGACCGAGGTCTACCTGCAGGCCATCCGCGATTGCCTGGCCGCCGGCCGGCAGGCGCTGGTGCTGGTGCCGGAGATCGGGCTGACGCCGCAGACCCTGCAGCGCTTCCGCGCGCGCCTGGGCGTGCCGGTGCTGGCCCTGCACTCCGGCCTCGCCGACGGCGAGCGTGTGCGCGCCTGGCTGGCGATGGCGCGCGGCGAGGCGCAGGTGCTGGTGGGCACGCGCTCGGCCGTGTTCACGCCGCTGCCGCGGCCCGGACTGATCGTCGTCGACGAGGAACACGACGGTTCCTACAAGCAACAGGACGGCATCCGCTACCACGCCCGCGACCTCGCGCTGGTGCGCGGCCGCGCCCTCGGCGTGCCGGTGCTACTGGGCAGCGCGACGCCCTCGCTCGAATCGCTGCACAACGCGCTGTCCAAACGCTACCGGCTCGTGCGGCTGCCGCAACGCGCGGGCGGCGCGCAAGCGGCGCGGGTGCGGGTGGTGGACCTGCGCAAGCGCCCGCTCGAGCACGGACTATCGGCAGAGGCGATGGCAGCGATCGGCGCCTGCCTGGCGCGCGGCGAGCAGGCGCTGGTGTTCAAGAACCGCCGCGGTTACGCGCCGGTACTGTTGTGCCACGACTGCGGCTGGAGCGCGACCTGTTCGCGCTGCGACGCGGCGATGACCGTGCATGGCGCGGGCCGAACCCTGATCTGCCACCACTGCGGCGCGCGCGGCCGCCGCCCGCCCGCCTGTCCCGATTGCGGCGGCCTCGCACTGCAGGCGCAGGGCGTGGGCACCGAACGGCTCGAGGAAGCCCTGGCCGCGCGTTTCCCCGGCGAGCGCCTGCTGCGCATCGATCGCGAGACCACGCGCCGCCGCGGCGCGCTCGAGCAACAACTCGCCAGCCTCGGCGACGGGCCCTGCCTGTTGGTGGGCACGCAGATGCTGGCCAAGGGCCACGACCTGCCGCGCCTGACCCTGGTGGTGGTGGTGGGCGTGGACGAAGGCCTGCACTCGGCCGACTTCCGCGCCGGCGAAAAGCTGGCGCAGTTGCTGGTGCAGGTGGGCGGCCGCGCCGGCCGCGCGCGCTGGGCCGGCGAAGTGCTGCTGCAGACCCACCATCCCGAGCATCCGCTGCTCGGCACCCTGCTGGCGGGCGGCTATCCCGCGGTGGCGGCGCTGACGCTGGCCGAACGCGAGGCCGCGGGCTTCCCGCCCTTCACTTTCCTGGCGGTGCTGCGCGCCGAGGCCATACGCGAGGGCGACGTGCAGGCCTTCCTCGCCGAAGCACGCGCCGCGTTTCCCGATGTGGCCGGCGTGGATGCGACCGCGCCGATGCCGGCGCCGATGGCGCGGCGCGCGGGCCGCTCGCGCGGCCAGGTGTTGCTGACCGGCGCGCAGCGACCGGCGCTGCAGGCCGCGCTGTCGCAGTGGATCCCGGCGCTGTACCCGCTCAAGTCGGCGCGACGCGTGCGCTGGTCGATCGACGTCGATCCGGTCGACCTGTACTGAGCCGCGGCTGGCCTCAGGGCCTGGGTTCGGCGACGGCGCTGCAACGCCCGGTCGGCGGCATGCCCGGTTCGGTGTCGGGCGCCAGTTCGCAGGCTGAGCGCGGGATCGCCCGCGCAGGCCGACAGCAACAGCATGCCCGGCGCGAGCAGGCGAGCGAGGTCGCCTGCCAGCATCGGCGTGCGCTCGGTGCGCAAGCGCGGCGTGCGCTCAGTCCCCGCCGCCGTCGCCACCGCCATCGCCTCCGTCGCCATCGGCCGCGTCGTCATCATCGCGATCGCGCTGACCGTCGGATGCCGCGCCGCCCCCATTGCCGCCCGGCTTCGATGCGCCACCGCGCAGGCGCGGCCGCAACAGGCCGAACCACAGGCCGGCGGCGAGTCCGAGCACGATCAGCGTGGCGACCGGTGACATCAGGCCTTCCGCCGCCGTCGCGCCACCCACGGCGCCAGCACCACGGCTGGCAAGGCGAGGACGCCGAACCAGGCCAGCGCCAACGGCCACAGGTTGCTGACTTCGCCGGCGTGCAGCGTGGCGCCGACGAACTGCCCCAAGAAGGCCAGCAGCGGCCAGCGCCAGGCGCGGTCGGGGAAACACCACGCCAGCGCCAGGCCGCCGACCAGGCAGGCGGGATACACGCCCCACCAGTAGGCATCGGTGTCCCAGGGCTCGCGCTTGCCGGTGAGCAGCGCCCCCAGCAGCCAGGCCAGCGCGCCGAGCGCGATCGCCAGCACGGCGGGCACGATCCAGGACGGGGCGCGGCGCGCCGTGTCGGTTGCAGTGTCCATCGCCCCCCTCTCCCGCGCCGTCCCGGGCGCTATTGCAGCACGGCCCGCGCGGCCGCGTCTTGCAGCGACCCGGCGCGCTCGCCCAGCCAGGCCAGCACGCGCTCGCGCACCGGCGCCGGCGCCAGGTCCAGGCTCTGCACGCAGGCGAAGGCGGTGGTGGCGTCGGCGTCGGCGGCCGCCAGGCGCCGCTCGATCGCCGCCAGCGGCTTGCCGTCGCATTGAAGCCGCAGCGCCTCGAGCCGGTTGTCCACCCGCGCCGTTCCCGCGGCCAGTTCCAGGTGCGCGCCCAGCGCGGTGGTCACGAACTGGTCCACGTGCCGCAGGCGATGGCGCAGGTTGTGCTCGAGCAGGTCGGGCCGTTCCTCGAAGAAGGCGCGCAGCACCGACACGCGCAGCGGGTGCGGCGCATGCGGCGCCTGCAGGTAGCGGCCGCAGACGCCGGCCAGCCGCGCCGACAGCGCCTGCGCGGCGTGGTTGCCCGGGCGCGGGTCGCGGCCGAGCTTCTGCGCGAACACCGACCAGGCCGCGCGCGCGCGCCGGAACACGCGGCCGTCGCCGCGCCAACGCCCGCGCAGCACCAGTCCGCCCTCCGGCAGGAAGAAGTCCCCGGGCTGCACCGGCCGCAGCAGCACGAAGTCGTCGTTGAGGTAGAGGTAGCGTTCGGCCAGGCCGGGGATGCGCCACATCAGGCATTCGATCGCGCGGTTGCTGAAGGTCGGCAGGTACTGCTCGTAGCCGCCGAAAAACTCGCGGTGGTCCACCACCCGCACCCGCGATTCCAGCGGCGTGCCGCGCAGGCGCGCGAGGAAGGCCGGCTGCTGGCGGTCGCTGACGACGTGGATCGTGCGCAGCCACGGCGCATGCCGCAGCAGCGAGGCGACGCAGTATTCGATCTCGTTGCAGTCGCCGAAGCGGGTCGGCGCGGCGGCGCCGGTCTCGGCGTGGCCGATCGCGCGCAGGTAGGCGAGCAGGCGCTGGCGGTGGGCGGGATCGCTCCCGTCCACCCAGGTGATCACGGCATCGATGGGCGGGGTGGCGTCCACCCCTTCAGCTTAACGCGCGCCGCGGCCGGAGGCCGCGGAAGCCCATCTCAGGCGACGAACAAGGCCCGCATCTTCTTGAGCGCGTTCGCCTCCAGCTGGCGGATGCGCTCGGCGGACACGCCGTACTCGTCGGCCAGCTCCTGCAGGGTGGCCTTGGGCTCGCCCAGGAAGCGGCGCTTGAGGATGTCGCGCGAGCGCGCGTCCAGTTCCGAGAGCCCGTCGCGCAGGATCTC
>CBININ010000060.1:0-9872 GCA_966250755.1 uncultured Gammaproteobacteria bacterium
TGTCGAAGGAACTGTCGCGGCGCGACACCGGCCGCACGCTGTACATCCTCGACGAGCCGACCACCGGCCTGCACTTCCACGACATCGAGCACCTGCTGGCGGTGCTGCACAAGCTGCGCGACGAGGGCAACACCATCGTGGTGATCGAGCACAACCTGGACGTGATCAAGACCGCTGACTGGGTCGTCGACCTTGGGCCGGAGGGCGGCCACCGCGGCGGCATGATCATCGCCGAGGGCACGCCGGAAACGCTGGCGGCGACGCCCGGCTCGCACACCGGCGAGTTCCTGGCACGCCTGCTGCCCGCGCCGAAGGCGGCCGCGTCGCCCAAGGCCGCGGCTTCGCCCAAGCCCGCGCCGAAGAAGCGCAACGCCGCATGAGCAGCCTGCCCTTCGTGCTGGAGATGCCGGTGCGCTGGCGCGACATGGACGCGCTGGCGCACGTCAACAACGCCAGCTACCTCGGCTACGTCGAGGAGGCGCGGGTGAGCTGGTTCCAGTCACTGGCGAGCGACTGGTCCGGCGCCGCGTCCAGCCCGATCATGGCGGCGGTGACGATGAACTACCGCCGTCCCGCGCGCTGGCCGGAGTCGCTGCGGGTGGAACTGTTCGCCGAACGCGTCGGCACCAGGAGCCTGACCCTGGGCCACCGCATCGCCTCGGCGCACGACTCCGGCGTGGTCTATGCCGACGGCAGCACCGTCCTGGTGTGGGTGGATGCCACCGGGGCGTCGGTGGTGCTGCCGGCGCCTATCCGCGCGGCCTGCGGGGCGGACTGATCGCCCACTCCGGAGCGGCGCAAGACTTCAGCGCGAGACCGGCGCCTCACGCCGCACCACCAGCACCGCCGGCAGGCGCCGGCCGTCCTTGAGCACGATCTCGATCCGGACGCGGTCGCCTTCCTTCAGCGCCCGCTTCGGGTGCATCAGCATCATGTGGTTGCCGCCGGGCGCGAACACCAGCCGGCCGCGCGCCGGCGCCACCAGCGCCTTGGCGTGGCGCATGCGGCTCATGCCGCTCTCAACCGTGGTCTCGTGGACCATCGCCATGGCGAAGTCGGGCGCGCGCACGTCGGCGACGATGAAGGGTTCGCCGCAGTCGTTCTTCAACACGCCATAGCCGGCGAGCGCGGTGGCGCCGGGCGGCGCGGCGCGGATCCAGCCCTGCTCGAGGGTCGGCAGGCAAGCCGCGGGCGCGGCGGCCAGCACCGGCGCGGCGACGAAGGACAGGATCAACCCCAGGCAGGCGCGTCGGACGTTCATGGCCTCTATGATACCCCTGCCCCCTGGAGAGTTCCCGATGACGCACCGCCCCCTCGTTCTTGCCCTCGCCGCCATCCTGTCGGGCGCGCCCGCGCTGGCGCACGCCGCCGGCGAATCGCTCACCGTGTACAGCGGCGATTTCGAGTCGGTCGCCCAGTCCGAGGCCATGGCCGGCGGCCCCGGCTTCGCGCTGGTGGAGCGGCGCATGAGCTGGTCGTTGAAGGCCGGCGAGAACCGCGTCGGCCTCGACGGCCTGCCGCGCGCGATCGATGCCAGTTCCCTCGTGCTGCGCCCGCTCGGCAACGCCCGCGTCGCGGGCCAGCGTTTCGACTTTGCCGTCGCCAGCCAGGACGAACTGCTGCGCCGCGCGCTCGGCCAGGAGGTGGTGGTCGAGCAATCGGTCGGCAACGAGCGTCGCACGCTCACCGGCGTGCTGCTGTCGGCCGGCAACGGGCTGACGCTGCGTCTGCCCGACGGCCGCATCCAGGTGCTGTCGGACTACGCGAACTTCGTGTTGCCGCGCATGCCCGACGGCGTCGTGGCCGAGCCCACCGCGGTATGGCAACTCGCCGCGCCCACGGCCGGTGCGCAGGACTTCGACCTGGGTTACGCCACCGCCGGCCTGGCCTGGCGCGCCGAGTACCGCGTGGAGGCACGCGGCCTCGGCAAGCAATGCCGCATGTCGCTGGACGGCGCGGCGATGGTCGCCAACCGTTCGGGCGCCGACTTCGCCAACGTGAAGCTGACCCTGGTCGCCGGCGAGCCACGCCGCGCCCAGGCCATGCCCATGCCGGCGGCGGCGCGCGCGCGGGCCAAGGAAGTGATGATGATGGACGCTGCCGCAGCCGCGCCCGCGCCGGTGGCCTCGGGCGAGTACCAGGCCTACAAACTCCCCGCCCCGGCCGACCTGCCGCAGGGCAGCGTGCAACGCCTGCCGCTGGTGGATGCGGTCGATGGCATCGCCTGCGAGCGTCGCTACGAAACCCGCGCCGACATGGGCGACTGGCGCCCGCCCTACCCGCTGCTCGACGAGAACTTCGGCGCCGGCGACGGCCAGTCGCAGCCGGTGGTGGCGACCCTGCGCTTCAGCAACGACAAGGCCGCCGGGCTCGGCGTGCCGCTGCCCGCCGGCCGCGTGCGCATGTTCGACGGCGCCGACTTCCTCGGCGAGGCGACCCTGCCGCACACCCCGGCGGGCAAGGACGTGGCGCTGGAGATCGGCAACGTCTTCGACCTTGCCGCCGAGCGCACCCGCGAGTCCTTCCAGCTCGACCGCGCCGGCCGCACCATGACCGAAACCGTGTCGCTCAAGCTCACCAACGGCCGCGCCGCCGCGGTCACCGTGCGCGTGCAGGAGCGCCTGGGCCGCTGGACCGACTGGGAGATCGCCGACAGCAGCGTGCCCTTCGAGAAGCGCAACGCGCAGTCGGCGAGTTTCGACGTCGCCGTGCCCGCCAACGGCGCCACCACCCTGCGCTACACCGTCCGCTACCGCTGGGCCGCGGACGTCCGCATTCCCTGAGCATCGCATGGAGCAAGGCATGATCGAGATCGTCGAGCACGGCACCATCCACGAGATCCGCCTCACCCGGCCGCCGGTGAACGCGCTCGACCCCGGGCTGCTCGGCGCGCTGGTCGCCGCGCTCGAAGCCGCGCCGCGCAACGGCGCCCGCGGCATCGTCCTGTCGGGCGGCCAGAAGGTGTTCTCCGGCGGGCTCGACGTGCCCTACCTGATGCGCCAGGACCGCGACGGCCTGCGCGAATGCTGGACCCTGTTCTTCCAGGCCGCGCGCGCACTGGCGCGCTCGCCGGTGCCGGTCGCCGCGGCGATCGCCGGGCACAACCCGGCCGGCGGCTGCGTGCTCTCGCTGTGCTGCGACTACCGGGTGATGGCCCGCGGCCCCTTCCGCATCGGCCTCAACGAGACCCAGGTCGGCCTGATCGTGCCGGATGCGATCCAGTACCTCCTGCGGCGCGTGGTCGGCACGCACCGCGCCGAGCGCCTGGTGGTGGCGGGCGCGATGGTGGAATCCGGGCAGGCGCTGGCCTACGGCATGGTGGACGAGCTCGCCGACGCCGGCGAAGTCGTCGTGCGCGCCGCCCGCTGGCTGGAAGAGCTGCTCGCCTTGCCGAACGGGCCGATGCTCGCCACCCGGCGGATGGCGCGCGCGGACATCGTGGCGGCGCTCGAAGGTTTCGGCGAAGCCGAGCTCGAGGGCTTCCTCGGCGGGTGGTACTCTGAAGACAGCCAGCGCGCGCTGCGCGAGCTGATGGCGCGCCTGGGCAAGTAGCCCGCGGCAAGCTGGCCTGGAGAAGCCGGCCGGGGCTAGTCGCCGGTCGCGATCGGCCGCGACGGATCGCTGACCCAGCCACTCCACGACGGCGCATAGATGCGCGCGCCACGCAGGCCCGCATGTTCCATCGCCAGCAGGTTGTGGCAGGCGGTGACGCCGGAGCCGCAACTGAGCAATACCGTGTCGGGCGCCGCGCCGCCAAGCAGCGGGAGGAACTCGGCGCGCAGGCGGGCCGGCGAGTGGAAGCGTCCGCCCTCGAGATTCTGCGCGTAGGGTCGGTTGCGCGCGCCCGGCACATGCCCGGCGGCGCGATCGAGCGGCTCGACCTCGCCGCGGAAGCGCTCGGGAGCGCGCGCATCCAGCAGCACGGCCTCGCCTGCGGGCAGCCGCCTCGCGACTTCGTCCGTGCCGGCGACCAGCCGGCGGTCGAAGTCGCCGGGATAGACGCTGCGCACGGGCGCCGGCGCATCGTCGGTCACCGGGAAACCCGATGCCGTCCACGCCGCGAAGCCGCCGTCGAGCACGGCCACGCGGTCATGGCCGAGCAGTTTCATCAGCCACCAGAATCGCGCGGCCGCCATCGCGCCGTCACCGGCGTCGTAGGCCACGACCTGGTGCTCGGGCGCGATGCCGAGGCGCTCGAGCACCGCGCGGAATTTCGCCGCGTCCGGCAGCGGGTGCCGGCCCTCGGAGGCAGGCTTGGAAAGATCCGACAGGTCGCGGTCCAGGTGCACGTAGCCGGCGCCCGGCAGGTGCGACTCGCGCCACGCGCGCTCGCCCGCGCCGGGATCGGCGCCCGCCAGCACGAAGCGGGCATCCACCGTCCGCAGCGAAGGCTCGCCCAGTGCGCTCGCGAGGTCCTGCGGGGACACCAGCGTGGTCCAGTTCATGGCATTCGCTCCAGTCGTTGCCGCAGGTTCACCAGCATCGCCGCGGTCGCGCCCCACACGCGGTACGAGGCATGCACGAATTCGACGACGGTACGGCGGTGGCCGCGGAACTCCACCTGCAACTCGCGCGCATTGGCGGGGTCCAGCAGGAAGTCCAGCGGCAACTCGAACACCTCGTCCACCTCGCCCGGATCGGGACGCGGCGTGAATCCCGCGTCGATCAGCGCCACCACCGGATAGACGTGGAAGCCGGTGATGGTCGCGAAAGGATCGAGGTAGCCCAGCGCACGCGCCTGCGAGGGCGCCAGCCCGACTTCCTCGGTGGCTTCGCGCAAGGCGGCCGCCACCGGGTCGCGGTCCGCGGCCTCGATGCGGCCGCCTGGGAAGGAGATCTGGCCGGCGTGGTGGCGCAGCGCCTGGGTGCGACGGGTGAGCAGCACCTGCGGGCCGGCGCCGCGGTCGACGAGGCCCACCAGCACCGCGGCGGGACGCAGCAGCTTCCCGGCGTCGGGCAGCAGGTCAGCGAGTTCGGCGAGGTTCCAGGCCGCGCCTTCCGGCGGAGAGGACAAGGGGTGCAGCGCGCGGGCGTAGGCGTCCGGCGCGGCCGGCGCGGGGCTCATGCCTGCCCGGCTTCGCGCCCGGGCAGCACGGTCTCGATCAGGTGCAGGCGCTGCGCGTCGTCGTAGTGCAGCCACGACGCGATCTCGGCGGGCGTGCGATGGCAACCCTCGCACAGGCCGCGCTCGTCGAGGTGGCAGACCCCGATGCAGGGACTGAGGACGGCGCGGAAGGGGACTTGCATGCTGCGGCCGACCGCCGCGCCGGATCGAAGTTCCGGCGCGACGCGGGGGCTGTTACTTCGAGCCGACGAGCTTGATGTCGAAGACGACCGCCTGGCCCGGGCCGATCGGCGAGCGCGGGTCGTTGCCATAGGCCTTGTCGGCGGGAACGTAGACCTCCCAGCGCGAACCGACCGGCATCATCGTCAACACCTCGCGGACACCGGCGATCGGGAACTCTCCCACCTTGAACTCGGCCGGCTGGGCCTTGTTCGTCGAATAGGTGTTGGCGAATTCCTGGCCAGTGGAGATCGAACCGCGCAGGTGCACGGTGACCGTGCTGGCGGCGGTGGGCTTGGCGCCCGTGCCGGTGTCGATGATCTTGTACTGCACGCCGCTCGGCAGCGAGGTCACGCCCGGCTTGGCCTTGTTGGCCGCCAGGAAGGCATTGGACTTGCTGGTGTTCTCGCGCGAGATCCGCTCGAACTCGGCACGCTCCTGCTCGGCCATGCGCTTCTGGAAGCCGCTCAGGGCGGCGGCGAGTTTCTGGCCGTCCATCGTCGGCGGCTTCTTGGCGTAGCCTTCCTCGATGCCGCGCTTGAGCGTGGCCAGGTCGAGGTCGACCTTGCGCTCGGCGAGGTCACGCGCCATGTCGTAGCCGATGGCGTAGCTCAGCGTGGCCCTGTCGGTGGGGGCTGGCGCGGCGGCGGCGGCCGGCGCAGCGGGGGCGGATTGGGCCGAGGCCGTGCCCGACGCGAGGGCAAGGGCGGCCATCGCGGCCAGCAAACGCAACTTCATCAGGGGCTCTCCGAAAGGATTGGGGGCGAATCGGAAGCGGGAGTCCGGGCGACCCGGGTCCGCTGGACGCGCTAGGATACTGGTCCGCGCGCTTAACCGCCACTGAGGGCGACCGGCGCGCAAGCACGCGCCCACCGCGGGCGCGCGGCCGAAAAGACCCCCGTTCCATCGCGAAAGTTCCCAGGAGTCTCGATGCCCTTCGCCAACCTGCTGGTCGAGGACCGCGATGCGGTCCGCGTGCTCACCGTCAACCGCCCCGACAAGTTAAACGCGCTTAACGCGCAGACCCTGGCCGAACTGCACGGCGCCTTCGACGCCGCCGAGGCGGAAGCCGGGGTGCGGGTGGTCGTGCTGACCGGCGCCGGTGCCAAGGCCTTCGTCGCCGGCGCCGACATTGCGCAGATGAGCGGGCTGTCGCCGGTGCAGGCGCGCGATTTCTCCCGCCGCGGCCAGGCGCTGATGCGCCGGATCGAAGGGCTGTCCAAGCCGGTGATCGCGATGGTCAACGGCTTTGCGCTCGGCGGCGGGTTGGAACTGGCGATGGCCTGCCACCTGCGGGTGGCGGCCGACAGCGCCAAACTCGGCCAGCCCGAAATCAACCTGGGCCTGATCCCGGGCTTCGGCGGTACCCAGCGGCTGCTGCGCCTGGCCGGCCGGTCGGCGGCGCTGGAGTTGTGCCTGCTCGGCGCGCCGGTGGATGCGGCGCGCGCGCTGGCGCTCAATCTCGTGCAACGCGTGGTGCCCGCTGCTGAGCTCGAGGCCCAGGTGATGGCGATGGCGGCGCAACTGGCCGCCGCCGCGCCACAAGCCCTGCGCGGTATCCTCGACGCCATCCTGCGGGCCGGCGAGGCGCCGCTCGAGGTCGGCCTCGACTACGAGACCCAGTGCTTCGCGCTGGCCTTCTCCACCGACGACATGAAGGAAGGCACCGGCGCCTTCCTCGAACGCCGCAAGCCGGTGTTCCGCGGGACCTGAGCCGCATGGACGAGGCCGCCGAGCGCGCCTGGATCCTGGCCCGCGCGCAGGGTGCACGCCAGCGCCACGAGGCCAGGCTCGCGCGCCTGGCCCGCGAGGCCCAGGAGCGCCGCGCGCGCGAGCAGGCGCTGGTGCAGCAGGCGGCGACGGAGGATGCGGTGGAAGCCGCGATCGCCCGCGCGCTGGCGCGACGCAAGGGCAAGGCATGAAGCCCGCCGAGCGCCGCGAACTGTTCGCCCGCCTCGCCGCACTCAATCCGCGCCCGACCACCGAACTCGAGTACCGCACGCCCTTCGAGCTGCTGGTGGCGGTGATCCTGTCCGCGCAGGCCACCGACGTCGGCGTCAACAAGGCCACGCGCGGCCTGTTCGCGGTCGCCCATACCCCGCAGGCCATGCTCGCGCTCGGCGAGGCGAAGCTGCGCAAGGCCATCTCCAGCATCGGGCTGTTCAACACCAAGGCCGCCAACATCATCAAGACCTGCCGGATCCTGTTGGATCGGCATGGCGGCGAGGTGCCGGCGGACCGCGAGGCGCTCGAGGCCCTGCCCGGGGTCGGCCGCAAGACCGCGAACGTGGTGTTGAACACGGCCTTCGGGCAGCCCACCATTGCGGTGGACACCCACATCTTCCGCGTCGCCAACCGCACCGGCCTGGCGCCCGGCAAGGACGTGCGCGCGGTCGAGGACACGTTGGTGAAAGCGGTTCCGCCGGAGTACCGGCAGCACGCCCACCATTGGCTGATCCTTCACGGCCGCTACGTGTGCAAGGCGCGCCGGCCCGAGTGCCCGGATTGCGTCATCCGCGACCTCTGCCGTTACCGCCACAAGACCCCCGCCGAACCGTCATTGCGGCGTCACGTGCCGGACTTGTCACAATAACGAAACCTTCACCGCCTAGCCTGCGCAGGTCCTCCCCACCCACCAAGGGAACCCTGTCATGAAGGCTGCACCCAAGCTGCTCGCGCTCGCCGTGCTGGCGGCGCTGTCCACCCCGGCCCTGGCCGAAACCGAGTTCGACGTGATCGGCGGTTCGGAGATCTCCTTCGAAGGCCTCCTCCAGTTCGACTACAACCGCTTCAACAGCGATTTCGCCAACCTCAACGGCGCGGCGAACGACGGCCTGGATTCGGATTCCGGCATGCGGCGCGCCGAGCTCGTGTTCAAGGGCAAGGGCCCCGGCATGTGGAACTGGGTGGTCGGTTACGACGCCACGGCCAAGAAGTGGCTCGATACCAACGTCTCCTACAAGTTCAACGGCAGCACCAGCATGGTGGTCGGCCAGTACAAGCAGCCGATCAGCCTGGAAGAGCTCGGCAGCACCAAGAACAACGACTTCATCTCCAAGGCCATGACCACCAACCTGTACGCGATCTCGCGGCGGGTGGGCATCGGCGCCAGCACCGGCGGCGAGTCCTGGACCCTGACCGGCAGCGTGTTCGATCGCGAGCTGACCCGCAACAACGGCGCCGGGCAGGGCTACGGTGGCCGCTTCACGTTCGCGCCGAAGCACGACTCGGGGGACATCCTGCACGTGGGCCTGTCGGCGATCAGCTACAAGGCCGAGGACAGCCTGGCCGACGGCCGCACCCGCCTGCGGGTCCGCCCCGATGCCGACCTCGCCGGCGCGCGCCTCATCGATGCGGGCCAGTTCACCGACGCCGACCGCATCAGCACCATCGGCGTCGAGGGCGCCTGGGTGACCGGGCCGCTCAAGCTGCAGGCCGAGTACATGGCCAACAAGATCACCCGCGACGCCCATCCGGACTTCAAGAGCGACAGCTGGTACGTCTCCGGCGTCTGGAACATGACCGGCGAAACCTGGGGCTACAAGGGCGGCGTCATCACCACGGGCCTTCCGAACGAACCGGCCTCCGGCATGTGGCAACTCGCGGCCCGCTACGACCACGCCGACCTCAACGACGGTGACTTCACGCCGCCGTCCACGGTGACCGGCGTGCTCGGCGGCAAGGAGAGCAACTGGACCCTCGGCGTGAACTACTACTGGCGCTCCAACTTCAAGTTCGCCGTCAACTACGTGAAGGTCGACAGCGAGAAGTACAACGCCGTCGCCAAGGCCTTCGTCGAGGACAACCCGTCGATCCTCGAGCTGCGCGCGCAGATCTACTGGTAAGCATTGTCATCGTGCTGTAACCAAGCCGACACATCCTATGCAAGCCGGGCAGCCCTTGCTGCCCGGTCCTTTATGAGGAGCCCGAAAGTGATCCGCTCGATCAAGACCCGTCTCGCCGTGCTCGGCCTTGCCGCCGCCATGGCCTTTTCCGCCCAGGCCCAGAACGTCACCGGCGCCGGCTCGTCCTTCGTGTACCCGGTCATGACCAAGTGGTCGGCCGACTACCGCGCCGCCACCAAGGTGCAGGTCAACTACCAGTCGATCGGCTCCGGCGGCGGCATCGCCCAGATCAAGGCCGCCACCGTGGACTTCGGCGCCAGCGACGCGCCGCTCAAGCCCGCCGACCTCGACCAGTTCGGCCTCGGCCAGTTCCCGACCGTGATCGGCGGCGTGGTGCCGGTGGTCAACGTGCCGGGCGTGGGCCCGGGCAAGATCCGATTCACCGGCCCGCTGCTGGCCGATATCTTCATGGGCAAGGTCAAGACCTGGAACGACCCGGCGATCGCCGCCGCCAACCCGGGCCTCACCCTGCCGGCCACCAAGATCACCGTCGTGCATCGCTCGGACGGCTCCGGCACCACCTTCAACTTCGTCAACTACCTGTCCAAGGTCAGCCCGGCCTGGAAGAGCGGCGTTGGCGAAGGCACGGCGGTGAAGTGGCCGATCGGCATCGGCGGCAAGGGCAACGAGGGCGTCGCCGCCTACGTCAAGCAGATCAAGGGCGGCATCGGCTACGTCGAGCT
>CBININ010000061.1:0-9840 GCA_966250755.1 uncultured Gammaproteobacteria bacterium
CGAGTCCTTCGCCGTTTCGATGCCGAAAGGCGTGTAGCCGCGCGCGCAGCCGCCGCCCGGCACGTGGTACTGGCGCTTGACCGCTTCCGGCAGGGCGAAGAAGGCCTGGAAGCTGGCATAGGCGTTGCCGATCAGTTCGGGCGAGATGCCGTGCCCGTTGATGCCGCAGAAACCCCACTCGCGGTAGGCGGCGCCGAGCTCGGCGACGAAGGCCTCGCGGTCGGTGTCGAAGCGACGGATGTCGAGGGTGGGGATGCGGCTGGACATGGTGGGATTCCGGTGTAGTTCCCGCGCCACCGGCGCGGTCAGGTCGCGGTGTGGACCGCGGCGGACAGGGTGTCGATCACGTGCTCGACCAGGGCTTCGTCGGCGGACTCGACCGTGATGCGCACGACCGGCTCGGTGCCGGAGGGACGCAGCACCAGCCGGCCCTTGCCGGCGAGCTTGGCCTCCGCCTCGCGGCGCGCGGCGCGCACCACCGGTGCGTCGAGCGGGCGCGAGCCGGGGCTGATGCGGACGTTGACGGTCTGCTGCGGCAGCGGCTGGTAATCGGCGGTGGCCGAGGCCAGGGTCCAGCGGCGGCGTACCAGCACCTCGAGCACCTGCAGCGCGGCGACGATGGCGTCGCCGGTGGTGGCGCGGTCCAGGCACAACAGGTGGCCGGAGGCTTCGCCGCCGAGCACCCCGCCCTTCTCCACCAGTGCCTGGTGGACGAAGCGGTCGCCGACCTTGGCGCGCATGAACTCGATGCCGCGGTCGGCCAGGGCCTGCTCGAGCGCGAAGTTGGTCATCTGGGTGCCGACCACCGGGCCGCGCAGGCGGCCGGTGTCCTGCCAGTCGCGCGCGAGCACGTACAGCATCGCGTCGCCGTCGAGCAGGCGGCCGGCGCCGTCCACCATCAGCACGCGGTCGCCGTCGCCGTCGAAACAGATGCCGACGTCGGCGCTGGTGGCCAGTACGTGGCCGGTCACGGCGGCCGGATGCATCGAGCCGAAGCCGCGGTTGATGTTCAGGCCGTCGGGCTGCACGCCGATGGCGCTGACCTCGGCGCCGAGTTCGGAGAACACCTTCGGCGCGACCTGGTAGGTGGCGCCGTGGGCGCAGTCCAGCGCCAGGCACAGGCCGCGCAGGCTGAACTCGTCGGGCACGCTGGCCTTGCAGAACTCGGCGTAACGCGTCAGCGCGTCGTCGATGCGCCGCACCTTGCCCAGCAGGCCGGAGGCAACGGTGGAGAACGGCTTGTCGAGTTCCTCCTCGATCGCCGCCTCGACGTCATCGGCCAGCTTCTCGCCCTGGGCGGAGAAGAACTTGATGCCGTTGTCCTCGTGCGGGTTGTGCGAGGCGGAGATGACGATGCCGGCGTCGGCGCGCAGCGAGCGCGTCAGGTAGGCGACCGCGGGCGTGGGCATCGGGCCGAGCATGCGCACGTCGGCGCCGGCGGCGACCAGGCCGGCCTCCAGCGCGGACTCGAACATGTAGCCGGAGATGCGGGTGTCCTTGCCGATCACCACGGTCGCGGTGGCCTTGCCGTTGGCCAGCACGCGACCGGCGGCGCGCCCCAGCCGCAGCATGAAGTCAGGCGAGATCGGGCCCTCGCCCACGCGGCCGCGGATGCCGTCGGTGCCGAAATACTTGCGTCCCATGCCCTAGCCCTCGGCCGGCGCGGGGGCCGGCTGCCGCATCATCAATGCCAGCAACGCGCCGAGCTTCTCGCGCATCTGCCGGCGGTCCACGATCAGGTCCACGGCGCCATGCTCGACCAGGAACTCGGAGCGCTGGAAACCCTCGGGCAGGGTCTCGCGCACGGTCTGCTCGATCACGCGCGGGCCGGCAAAACCAATGAGCGCCTGCGGCTCTGCGACGTTGATGTCCCCCAGCATTCCGAGCGAAGCCGACACGCCGCCGGTGGTCGGATGGGTCAGCACCGAGACGAAGGGCAGGCCCGCCGCGCGCAGGCGGCCGAGCGCGGCCGAGGTCTTGGCCATCTGCATCAGCGAGAACAGGCCTTCCTGCATGCGCGCGCCACCGGTGGCCGAGAAGCACACCAGCGGGCACTTGAGCTCGAGCGCCTTCTCCGCGGCGAGCGCGAAACGTTCGCCCACCACCGAGCCCATCGAACCGCCCATGAAACGGAACTCGAAGGCGCAGGCGCACACGTCCTTGCCGTGCAGGCGGCCAGCGACGGCCACCAGGGCGTCGCGTTCGCCGGTGGTCTTCTGCGAGGCCTTGATGCGGTCGGCGTACTTCTTCTGGTCCTTGAACTGCAGCGCGTCCACCGGACCGAGTTCGGCGCCCAGTTCCTCGCCGCTGTCATCGTCCAGGAAAGCGGCCAGGCGCTCGCGCGCCTCGATCGCCATGTGATGGCCGCACTTGGGGCAGACCCGCAGGTTTTTCTCGAGTTCGGGGCCGTAGAGCGCGGTGCCGCAACTGTCGCACTTCTCCCACAGGCCTTCGGGCACGCCGCGCTTGCCGCCGTTGCCCTGGGTACGGATGCGGGCGGGCATCAACTTCGTCAGCCAGCTCATGGATCGACTCGTGCGGTGCGTGACGGCCAGTTTAGGCCGTCGAGGGCGGCGCGCAAGGGTGCCAGGAAGGCCTGCGCACGGGCCGCGGCGTCCTCCGGGCTGGCGGCGCCGGACAGGGCATCGACCAGCGCGCTGCCGACCACCACGCCATCGGCCAGCGGCGCCATCGCCGCGGCGGAGGCCGCGTCCTTGATGCCGAAGCCGATCAGTACCGGCACCGGCGAGAGCGCACGGATGCGCGCGCAGCGTTCGCCGACCTGCGCGGCGTCGGTGATGCTGGCGCCGGTGACGCCGGCGAAACTGACGTAATACAGGTAGCCCTGCGCCTCGCCCGCCAGACGCGGCAGACGTGCTTCCGAGGTGGTCGGCGCGGCCAGCGAGATCAGGTCGAGGCCCGCGGCGTTGAGCGCGGCGCGCGTCGGTTCGGCTTCCTCGGGCGGCAGGTCCACCAGCAGCAGGCCGTCCACGCCAGCCGCGGCGGCCTCGGCGGCATAGGCGGCGGCGCCGCGCATCTCCACCGGGTTGAGGTAGCCCATCAGCACCACCGGCGTGGCCGCGTCCGCGCGACGGAACTCGCGCACGAAGCCGAACACGTCGCTGCTGCGCACGCCGCGCTCGAGTGCGCGTTCGGAACTGCGCTGGATCACCGGGCCGTCGGCCATCGGGTCGGAAAACGGCACGCCGAGTTCGATCAGGTCCGCGCCCGCGGCGACCAGCGCGTGCATCACCGCCACCGTCGCTTCGCGCGAGGGATCGCCGGCGGTGACGAAGGGCACCAGCGCCTTGCGTCCGTCCGCCCGCAGGCGCGCGAAGCGCGCAGCGACGCGACTCATTCGGCGGCGGGCTCCGCGCCCTCGGCGGCCTTGGGCTCGCCGCGCAGGTGGCGGATGTGGCCCATCACCAGCTCTTCGGCGGTCTGCGCGATGTAGAGGGCGAAGGCTTCGCGCGATTCCTGCCGGTCGTCCTTCTCGGTCCGCAGGTAGTGATGGGCGCTGTAGCGGGCGAAGGCATGCAGCATCACCATGCCCGCATGGTGCGTGTCGTACCTGTCCTCGATCCGCTTCGCGCGCTCGAGGATGTCGTTCACCCGGAAGTAGAACTCCTCGGACAGCTGCGCGGGCTTGGGGGCGTCGCCCGAAGGCGGCAGGGGCGTGGATTCTTCGGTCATG
Source organism: uncultured Gammaproteobacteria bacterium (assembly GCA_966250755.1). Taxonomy (GTDB): domain Bacteria; phylum Pseudomonadota; class Gammaproteobacteria; order Xanthomonadales; family Xanthomonadaceae; genus Arenimonas. The sequence goes on from CBININ010000061.1 coordinate 3,695, forward strand.
GGCGATCCGGGTGCGGAGGCGGAAACCCCCATTCTAGCGGACCCGGGCCGCCGGGGCCCGGGCAAGGGTTCACAGGCTGATGCCCTCCCGGCGGGCGATGGTGTAGATGTCCTTGTCGCCGCGCCCCGACAGATTCGCCAGAACCGTGGCCTCCTTCGGCATGCCCCGGGCCAGCTTCATCGCCAGGGCGATGGCGTGGCTGGATTCGAGCGCGGCCAGGATGCCCTCGGTGCGCGCCAGCAGGTGGAAGGCCTCCATGCACTCGGCGTCGGTGACGCCCTCGTAATGCGCGCGGCCGCTGTCCTTCAGGAACGCGTGCTCCGGGCCCACGCCCGGATAGTCCAGGCCGGCCGAGATCGAGTGGGTCTCGGTCACCTGCCCGTCCTCGTCGCAGATCAGGTAGGTGCGGTTGCCATGCAGCACGCCCGGGCGGCCGGCGCTGAGCGAGGCCGCGTGGCGCCCGCTGGCCAAGCCCTCGCCCGCCGCTTCCGCGCCCCACAGCGCCACGCCGGCGTCGTTGAGGAAGGGATGGAACATGCCGATCGCGTTGGAACCGCCGCCGACGCAGGCGACCACGGCATCCGGCAGGCGGCCGTGCTCGTCGAGCATCTGCTGGCGCGATTCCCGTCCCACCACGGCGTTGAAGTCGCGCACCATCCGGGGATACGGGCTGGGGCCCGCCGCCGTGCCGATGATGTAGAAAGTGTCGCGCACGTTCGATACCCAGTCGCGCATCGCCTCGTTCAAGGCGTCCTTCAGCGTCTGCGAACCACTGTGCACGGGAACGACCTGTGCGCCGAGCAGCTTCATTCGATAGACGTTGATCGCCTGGCGCTCGATGTCCACCGCGCCCATGTAGACCACGCACTCCAGGCCCAGGCGCGCGGCCACCGTCGCCGAGGCGACGCCGTGCTGGCCCGCGCCGGTCTCGGCGATGATGCGGGTCTTGCCCATCCGCCTGGCGAGCATCGCCTGGCCGATGGTGTTGTTGATCTTGTGCGCGCCGGTGTGGTTGAGGTCCTCGCGCTTGAGCAGGATGCGCGCGCCGCCGACCTCGCGGCTGAGGCGTTCCGCCTCGTACACCGGGCTCGGCCGGCCGACGTAATGGCGGTAGTCGTGCGCCAGCTCGGCGAGGAATTGCGGGTCCACGCGGTAGCGGTCGTAGGCCGCCGCCAGTTCGGCGAGCGGTGCAATGAGCGTCTCGGCGACGAAGGTTCCTCCGTAAGGGCCGAAATGCCCGCGCTCGTCGGGAAAGGCATGGAAGTCGCGGATCGGCCCGCTCGCCGCGTTGGCCGCGGCGTCATTCTGAGTCTGCACGTTGGACCTCTTCGAGGAATTGCTGCATGCGTTCGCCGTCCTTCTGGCCCGGCGAGGATTCGATGCCGCTGCTCACGTCCACGGCATAGGGACGCACCTGGGCGATGGCGGCGGCGACGTTGCCGGGTGTCAGTCCGCCGGCGAGGAAGAAGGGACGCTCGAGCCGCGGCACCCGGCTCCAGTCGAAGCCGCGGCCGCGCCCGCCCGGCTGGCCCGGGCCGTGCCCGTCGAGCAGGAAGGACAAGGCGGAAGGATAGCGGCGCGCGGCGGTGGCCGCGTCCTCGGCGCCCTCACCCATCGGCAGCGTCTTCATGAAGGGCAGGCCGAAGCTGCGGCAGAAGGCATCGCCCTCGCTGCCGTGGAACTGCAGCAGGGTTGGTCGCAGGCGGCGCACCGCGTCGAGCACCTCGCTGCCGTGCGGGTCCATGAACAGCGCGACCACCTGCACCAGCGGCGACACCGCCGCGCGCAGGCCGGCCAGCGCGCCCGGCGCCACCGCGCGCGGGCTGCCCGGCACCAGCACGAAGCCGACCGCGTCCACCCCCAGCTCGCAGGCCAGGCGCACGTCGCCCGGCCGGGTCAGGCCGCAGAACTTCACGCGCGTGCGGCTCACAGCGTGACCTCCGCGGGCAGGTTCCACTCGGCGGGATAACGCGGGCCGAGGAAGACCAGGCCTTCGGCAGGGGCCGTCGGGCCGGCGACGGCGCGGTCGCGGCCGGCGAGCAGTTCGCGCACCCAGTGGGCATCGCGCTCGCCGCGCCCCACCGGCAGCAGGCTGCCGACGATGTTGCGCACCATGTGGTGCAGGAAGGCGTTGGCGGTGATGTCCACCACCACGCGATCGGCCTCGCGGCGCACCGCGATCGCCTGCACCTCGCGGCGCGGGTGCCGCGCCTGGCACTGGGCGGTGCGGAAGGCGCTGAAGTCGTGTTCGCCCAGCAAGGCCTGCGCGGCGCGATGCATGGCGTCGGCGTCGAGCGGCTGCCGTTCCCAGCTCAGGAAATGGTGCTGCATGGCGGGCGGGATCGGCCGGTTGAGGAGCGTGTAGCGGTAGCTTCGCGCGCGGGCGGCGTAGCGGGCGTGAAACCCCTCATCCACGACCTGGCACCAGAGCAGGCGAACCGAACGCGGCAGGCGGGTGTTGCCGCCCATCACCCAGGCTCGGGCCGGACGGCCGATGTCGCTGTCGAAATGCACCACCTGGCAGGCGGCGTGCACGCCGGTGTCGGTGCGGCCGGCGCAGGTTACTTCCAGCGTTGCATCGGCGACGAAGCCCAGGGCCGCTTCCACCGCCGCCTGCACCGTCGGGCCCCCATGGTGGCGTTGCCAACCCAGGAACCCGCTGCCGTCGTATTCGATCCCCAGGGCATGGCGCATGCCCGTATTCTAGCGGAGCGGGCTCCCGCGACCGCGTCGTCGCGGGACGCGGCGATCCTCAGCCCATTTCCTTCAGGATTCGCGCGGCCTCGGCCTTCGCCGTGGGACCGCCTTCGATCAACACTTCCTCGAGCATGCCGCGGGCACCGTCGAGGTCGCCGATGTCGAGATAGGCCTTGGCCAGTTCGATGCGGGTGGCGCTCGAGGCGTCCTCGGCCATCATCCGGGCCTCGTCGCGGTGGATGTCGCGGACCGCCTCGCCGAAGGTTTCGTCCATCACGGCGGCTTCGGCGCCGAGGTTGAGTTCGCGGGCGGGCGCGGACTCGCCAAGGAAGGACGGCAGGCCGCCCTCCTCCGGCAGGTCGAAGACCTTGCCGTCGGCCGCGACCGGCATCGGCTCGTTGGCGGGCATGGGGGCGGCAGGCGTAGCCTTCGGTTCGGCGTCGTAGCGCGGCGTGTTCCAGCCCGCCTGGCTGAAAAGGGCATGCCCCGGCATCAGCGAGGCGCCCATCACCACTGCCTCGCGCCAGCGCGGCTCCATCGGGCTCTTGACCTGCGCGCGCATCGCCTGCGCGGCAGCTTCGTAGTCCAGGGCGTTGCCGCGCTGGTGGAACAGGCGCAGCAGGTTCAAGTGGGCCTCGAGGTCCTGGGGCCGGGCTCGAACGGCCTCGCGGCGCGCCGAAAGCTCGATGTCCGCCGGCGGGGCCGCGGGCGCGGGTGTCGGCTTGGCCGCCACCGGCTCGACCTTGATCGGCGCGGCCGCCGCGCGGGTCTTGGCCATGCTGGCACGCAGGGCTTCGTCGTCGGACAGGCGTCGCGCGGGCGTTTCCGGTTCGCCTTTGTCCCGTCCCCGGCGCATGCCGAGTACCAGGCCGCCAAGCAGCACGAGGCCGCCACCGGCAAGCACGAAGGGATTGAGGTACCAGGGCTGCGCGGGCGCGGGGGCCGGCGCGACGGCGGCTGGCGCGGCTGCGGCGGCGGGCGTGGCCGGCTGCGCCTCCAGTTGGCGCAAGCGCTCCTGCATGGCCTTCATCTGGCTGTCCTGCAGTTCGATCAGGCGCTGGCGATCGGTCTGCTGCTTCTCGAGGTCGGCGACGCGCGAACGCAGTTCCGCGGCTTCGGCATTGCGGGCGGCGAGCTCCTCGCGGGTCTGCACGAGCTCGGCACGCAGTTCGGTACCGCCGGCGCCGGCGGCCGCGCCCGATTGGGCGCTGCGGGCGGCGGCGCCCGAGGGCGGCACGATTTCGAGCCGGGCGGCGTTGGGGCGTGGAGCGGCGGGTCGGGCCGGCGCGGACGCCGCGATGTCGCCCGACGGGGCCGCCGGTGCGGCGGATTCGGCCGGCTGCGGCACGGGGGCGCGCGGCGTGCGCCAGGCGGAGGCCTGGCGGTTGACCAGCTCCGCGGCCTGGGCGGCGGACAGCCGGGCGACGTCCTCCTGGCCCGGCACCCGCAACACGGAGCCCTGCCTGAGGCGGTTCACGTTGTCGCCGTCGAAGGCCTCGGGATTGGCCCGCAGCAAGGCAATCATCATCTGGTTGACGGACACGGCGGCATCCGGCCGGACCTGGTTGGCGATGCTCCAGAGCGTCTGGCCGCGGGCCACCGGCCCCACTTCACCGGGCTTGGCAGCGGCTGCGGCGGGTGCGGCCGGCGCGGGCGCCGGCTTCGGGCGGACCGGAGCTGCGGGCTCCGGCTGCGGGGCGGGCGCCTGGGCGACCGGGCGCGTGGGTTCGGGCTGCGGCGCGGGGGCGGCGACCGGCGCGGGCTCGACCGCGGCAGGCTCGGGTTCCTCGGCGGCGGGCGGCATGGGGACCACCGCCATCGGCGCGGGCTCGGGTTCGGGCGGGGCAACGACGGGGGCGGGGGCCGCGGCGGGCGGCGCGGCGGCTTCGGCGGCTGCCACAGGCTCAGCCGCTGACACGGTGGGCGCGGCCATCTCCGGCGCGACAACGGCCGCCGGCTCGACCGGCGCCTGCATCGGCGTGACTTTGGCGGCGGCGATGTAGGGGGGGTCGATCAGCGCGGTGTATTCGCGCGTGACCGTCCCCTTGCCCCACTCCGCCTCGATCAGGAAGCTCAGCAGCGGCTCGGAGAAGCGGTTCGGCGTGGTGACCAGGATGACCGGCTGGCCCTTGGCGTTCTTGCCGACGCTGAATTGCAGGTTGGCGGTGAGCTCGCCCGGGCGGTCCAGGCCGATGCGCGCGAAAGCCTCGGGGGAGGCCAGTCGCACGTCGAGCTGCTCGAGTTCGCTGGGCGTGGCCGACACGATGGGGATCTCGGCGACCAGCGGCTGGTTCAGGCCGGACTTGACCTGGATCTGACCCAGGCCCATGGCCGAGAGCGCGGGGCTCGTCAGGCCCAGGGCCACGGCAAGCGCGAGTTGCAAAGGACGGCTGTTCACGAGAACTCTCCCCTGGCCGGGCGCGCGGCGGGGGCCGCGCAAAACCCGAATGGTCTGCGCTGAATAACCCGTTACGCGCGATTTTTCAACCAGAGCTCGGCGATCTGCACCGCGTTCAAGGCTGCGCCCTTCCGAATGTTGTCCGACACGATCCACAGGTCGAGGCCGCGCGGATGCGAGATGTCCTCGCGCAGGCGGCCGACGAACACCGGGTCGGTGCCGGCCGCGTGCGTGACCGGCGTCGGGTAGCCGCCGGCCGCGCGATCGTCCACGACCGTGACGCCGGGCGCAGTTTCGAGGAGCTCGCGCGCACGCGCCGCGCTGATCTTGTTGCGGGTCTCGATGTGCACCGCCTCGGAGTGGCCGAAGTACACCGGCACGCGGACCGCGGTCGGGTTCACCTGGATGGACGGGTCGTTGAGGATCTTGCGGGTCTCCCAGACCAGCTTCATCTCTTCCTTGGTGTAGCCGTTGTCCTGGAAGTCGTCGATGTGCGGGATCAGGTTGAAGGCGATCTGCACCGGGAAGCGCCGCGGGTCGGCGGGCTTGCCGGCGACGAGGTCGGCGCTCTGCTGCTCCAGTTCCTCCAACGCGCTGCGGCCGCCGCCGGACACCGACTGGTAGGTGGCGACGTTGATGCGCTCGATGCCGACCTCGCGGTGGATCGGCGCGAGCGCGACCAGCATCTGCATGGTCGAGCAGTTCGGGTTGGCGATGATGCCGCGCGGGACGTTCTTCATCGCCTCGGGGTTGACCTCGGCCACCACCAGCGGCACGTCGTCGTCGTAGCGGAACGCGGAACTGTTGTCGACGACCACTGCGCCCGCGGCGGCGAACTTCGGCGCGTATTCCTTGGAGGTCGAACCGCCGGCGGAGAACAGCGCCACGTCCACGCCGCTCGGATCGAAGGTGGCGAGGTCCTGCACGGGGATCTCGTCGGCGCCGAAGCGCACCTTGCCACCTGCCGAACGCGAACTCGCCAGGGCGACCAGTTTTTTCACCGGGAAGCCGCGCTCGTGCAGGATGGACAGCATGACCTGTCCGACGGCGC
>CBININ010000062.1:0-9758 GCA_966250755.1 uncultured Gammaproteobacteria bacterium
CGTGCAGGATCTCGTCCATCTCGAAGGCCGCCGGCAGCGTCTCGATCAGCACGGTGACCTTCATGGTGTTGGCCGGCAGGCCGAGCTCGCCCTCGATGTGCGCCAGCACTTCGTCCCAGAGCTGCGCCTCCTCCATGCACTGCAGCTTGGGCAGGTAGAAGAAGGGGCCGTCGCCGCGCGCGGCCAGCACGGCGGCGTTGTGGAAGCAGAACAGGCCGAGGTCGAACAGCGCACCCGACATCCGCGCGCCGTCCACCAGCACGTGCTTCTCGTCGAGGTGCCAGCCGCGCGGGCGCACCATCAGCACCGTGCGGCGGCCCGCGTCGAGCGTGTAGTGCCTGCTGCCGTCCGGCGCCATCCAGTCCAGCGTGCCGTCCACCGCCTTGCGCAGCGCGCGCTGGCCGGTGAGCAGGTTGCCCCAGGTCGGCGCGGTCGAATCCTCGAAGTCGGCCATGTAGACGCGGGCGCCGGAGTTGAGCGCGTTGATCACCATCTTCGGCTCGACCGGCCCGGTGATCTCGACGCGGCGGTCCTGCAGGCGCGCGGGGATCGGCGCGACCGACCACTCGCCTTCGCGAATGCCGCGGGTGTCCCCGCGGAAGTCCGGCAGCTCGCCGGCATCGAAGCGGGCGGCCCGGACCCGGCGAGCAATCAGCCGGGCCTGGCGCGTGGCCTCGAAGCGGCGGTGCAGCTGCGCCAGGAAGGCCACCGCGGCCGGGCCGAGCAGTTCAGCCTGGCCCGGCTCGACCGGGCCGGCCAGGTCGACGGCGGGACCGACGACGACGGGGGCAGCGGGCGCGGCAGACCCCTGGGCGACGGGGGAGGCCGGCGATGCCGGGTCGGGGCGGGAAGCGGGCGAGGGGCTGGGGGTGTCCATGGTCCGACCCTAGGCTCGCGACCCTAGTGTTGACAACGCAAATGTTTCAATGGAAGGTATTAACAGATCGAATACATCATTCCGCCAGCTGAACCCGCAGTCGCCGCGACGCGGCAGGGCGCCGCCGGCGACGCTGCCTGGAGTGCCCCATGACGGCCGCAAAACAGCGGTTTTATTACAAGGGCGACAGGCTCAAGCCCCTGCGGGCCTTTTGCCAGGTGGCACGGCTGGGCTCGGTCTCCCGCGCCGCCGAAGCCCTATACCTGAGCCAACCGGCCGTTTCCCTGCAGTTGCAGGCGCTGGAGCGGGAAACCGGCCACGCGCTTTTCGAGCGCCTCGGGCGGCGCTTGACCCTGACCAAGGCGGGCACCGTCCTCTACGACCTCGCCCGGCCCCTGGTCGAGGGCCTGGACGGGCTGGAGGGCGAGTTCCGCAACCGGCTCAAGGGGCTGGAGGGCGGCGAGCTGCACGTGGCGGCCGGCAGCTCGACCATCCTCTACCTGCTGCCGCCGCTGGTGCAGGCCTTCCGCGCCGCCCACCCGGCGGTCCAGCTGGTATTGCACAACGTCACCGGCAAGGACGGCCTGAGCCTGCTGCGCTCGGACGCGGTGGACCTGGCGGTGGGCTCGATGCTCGACGTGCCCACGGACCTGAGCTACGCGCCGGTGTACAGCTTCGATCCGATGCTGATCCTGCCCAAGGGCCACCCGCTGGCCGGCCAGGCCAACCTGCGGCTGGAGGACTTGTCTCCCTACGGCCTGATCCTGCCGCCCAAGCGGCTGACCACCTGGCGGCTGGTGGACCTGGTGTTCCAGCAGCGGCGCGTGCCCTACACCGTCGCACTCGAGGTCGGCGGCTGGGAAGTCATCAAGCAATACGTGGCGATGGGCCTGGGCATCTCGATCGTCACCGGCATCTGCCTGACCGAGGCCGACCGCGATCGGCTGGAGGTGCGCAACCTGGGCGAATATTTCCCACCCCGCAGCTACGGCGTGGTGGTGCGCAAGGGCAAGTTCCTCTCGCCGCAGGCGCGGGCCTTCGCCGACCTGGTCAAGCCCGGCGTGTTCGAGCGCCGCGATTACTTCGAATCGGGGCATTCCGAGCGCTGAGGGCGCCAACGGCCCTCAGGCGTTGCGGTGCTTGCCGCGGTAATGCGCGAACTTCGCGCGGATGCGCGTGAGGTCCGCGTCCATGTCGTCGGTCAGCGCGACCAGTTCGCCGATCCTGATCGCGCGATCAGGGTAGTCGAAGCCCACGCAGCACACCGGCACGTCGGCGCGGCGGGCGATCTTCCAGAAACCGGTCTTCCACTGCTCGACCTTGCGACGCGTGCCTTCCGGCGCGAGCACGAACCACATGCGCTCGCTGGCGCGGATCTGGTCCGCGACCTGATCAACGATCCCGCCGGGCGCGCTACGGTCCACCGGCACGCCGCCGACCTTGCGCAGGATCCAGCCCACCGGTCCCCAGAAGGCTTCCTTCTTGCCGATGAAGACGATGCCCAGGCCCAACCCCACCTTGGCGGCGATGCCCCAGATCGCATCCCAGGCCGAGGAATGCGGGGCGACGATCACCACCATCTTCTTCACGTCCGGCCAGGGGCCTTCCATGCGCCAACCGCCCAGGCGCAGCACCGCGCGACCGAAGGCGCGGGCCAGCGCGCCACCGTGGCTGCGCGGCGCGTTGGGCGGCAGTTCGGGCAGCACCGGCCTCATTCGCGGTCCCAGCCGCCGGAACGGTTGCGCTTGACCTGCGAGCGCTCGCGCTTGCCGGTGAGGCGACGCTCCTTCGAGGCGCGGGTCGGCTTGGTCGCCACGCGCTTGACCGGCGCGACGGTGGCCGCGAGCACCAGCGCGGCCAGCCGTTCGCGCGCGTCCTCGCGGTTGCGCTCCTGGGTGCGGAAGCGCTGGGCGCTGATCACGATCACGCCCTCGTCGGTGATACGGCGATCGCGGCGCGCCAGCAGGCGTGCGCGCACGTCCTCGGGCAAGCTGGGCGAGCGCGCGGCGTCGAAGCGCAGCTCCACCGCGCTGGCGACCTTGTTGACGTTCTGGCCGCCGGGGCCGCTCGAGCGCACGAAGCGCTCGACCAATTCCTCGTCGGCGATGGCCAGCTGCGGGGTGATCTCGAGCATGCGCGCAGTCTGTGGGCAGGCGGCCGGCCAAGGCAAGCCGGCGGGACGGCTAGGCAGGGAGCGGCAGGCCGAAGAATCGCCGCGCGTTGGCGGTGGTCGCCGCGGCGGTGTCGGCCACCGCCTCGCCGCGGTCGCGCGCCAGTTCCTCGACGATGTGCGGGAGGAACATCGGCTCGTTGCGGCGGTGCGAGGGCATCGGGCGGAGGTTGCGGGGCAGCAGGTAGGGCGCGTCGGTCTCCACCAGCACGCGATCGTCGGGGATGTCGCGCACGAGCTGGCGCAGGTGGGCGCCGCGGCGCTCGTCGCAGAGCCAGCCGGTGATGCCGACGTACCAGCCCTGCGCGACGTAATCCGCCAGCTCCTCGCCGGTGCCGGTGAAGCAATGCACCACCACCGCGCCGAGCCGGCCCTCGAAACCGCGCATCACGTCCATGAAGTCGGCGTGGGCGTCGCGCTGGTGCAGGAACAGCGGCTTGCCGCACTCCACCGCCAGCGCCAGCTGGATCTCGAAGGCGCGGCGCTGCGCGTGCCGCGGCGCGAGGTCGCGGTAGTAGTCCAGGCCGCACTCGCCGACCGCGACCACGCGCGGGTCGCGGTGCAGCGCGCGCAGTTCCGCTTCGGCCTCGGCGGTGACTTCGAGCGCGTGGTGCGGATGCACGCCGGCGGTGGCGAACAGCCGGCCGGGATGCGCGGTCGCGATGTCGAGCGCCTCGCGCGAGCCGTCGCGGCTGGCGCCGGTGACGACGATCTGCGCCACGCCGGCGGCGTGCGCGCGGGCGATCACCGCGTCGCGGTCGTGCGCAAAGCTCTCGTGGCCCAGGTTGGCGCCGATGTCGATCAGGTCCATCCCGTCATTGTACCGGGGCGCCCGCAGGGGCCGCGCTCGCGAGGCCCGCGCTCGCATGCCGACGCCTTCGCCTAGACTGGCGCCCGTGACGCCCGCCGACTTCCCCATCCAGCCCCTGCTTCCGAAGGCGCTCGCCACGCTCGAGGCGTGCAACCGGCTGGTGCTGGAAGCGCCGCCCGGCGCGGGCAAGACCACGCAGGTGCCGCTGGCGCTGCTGGGCGCGGGCTGGCGTGGCGAAGGCCGGATCCTGATGCTCGAGCCCCGGCGCGTCGCCGCGCGCGCGGCCGCGAACTTCATGTCGCGGCAACTCGGCGAGCCGGTCGGGCAGACGGTCGGCTACCGCATCCGCTTCGAGAACCGCACGTCGCCCGCGACCCGCGTCGAGGTGCTGACCGAAGGCATCCTCACGCGGCTCATCCAGGATGATCCGATGCTGGAGGGCGTGGCGGCGATCGTGTTCGACGAGTTCCATGAGCGCCACCTCAGCGGCGACCTCGGGCTGGCGCTGGCGCTGGACGTGCAGGCGCAACTGCGGCCGGACCTGCGGGTGCTGGTGATGTCGGCCACGCTGGACGGCGCGACCCTGGCTTCGCGCATCGACGCGCCACGATTGTCCTCGGAGGGCCGCGGCTTCCCGGTGGCGGTACAGCACTTCCCGGCGCGCCGCGAGGAAGCGCTGGTATTCCAGCTGCGGCGCTGCGTCGAACAGGCGCTGGCGGAGTCACCCGGCGACCTGCTGGTGTTCCTGCCGGGGCAGCGCGAGATCGCCGAAGCCCAGCGCGTGCTCGAGGCCTCGCCCGCCATCGCCGCGGCCACCGTGCAGGTGCTGCCACTGCACGGCGAACTGCCGCTCGAGCAGCAGACGCTGGCGCTCTCGCCCGATCCGCAGGGCCGGCGGCGACTCGTGCTCGCGACCAATGTCGCCGAATCCTCGGTCACCCTGCCCGGCGTGCGCGTGGTGATCGACAGCGGGCTGGCGCGCGAGCCGCGCTTCGATCCCAACAGCGGCTTCTCGCGGCTGGAGACCACGACCATTTCGCAAGCCTCCGCCGACCAGCGCGCGGGCCGCGCCGGCCGCGTCGCGCCCGGCACCTGCTATCGCCTGTGGCCGCAATCGCAACGGCTGGAACCCATGCGCACGCCGGAGATCGCGCAGGTCGAACTCGCGGGGCTCGCGCTGGAACTCGCGGCCTGGGGCAGCAGCGATCTGTGCTTCCTCGATGCGCCGCCGGCCGGACCGATGGCGGCCGCGCGCGAGTTGCTGCAGCGCCTCGGCGGCCTCGATGCCGCGGCGCGCATCACGACGTCGGGCCGGCGGATGCTCGCGCTCGGCACCCATCCGCGATTGGCGGCGATGCTGCTGGCCGCGCGCGAGGGCGAGGAACAGGCGCTGGCCTGCGACCTCGCCGCGCTGGTGGAGGCGCGCGACCCGCTGCGCGGCTACCGCGGCGACGACTGGGCGGCGCGCTGGCGCGCGCTGGCGCAGTTCCGGAGCGGACGCCTGCGCGAGGCCGAGGCCAGCCGCGGTGCACTCGCTGCGCTCGATGCCGCCGCCGCGCAATGGCGCAAGCGCGTGCGCTGCCTCTCGCGGCCGCCGGCCGAAGCACCCGCGCACGCGCTCGGCGACGTGCTGGTGCACGCCTTCCCCGAACGGATCGGCCGCCAGCACGCCGGCGACCCCAGGCGCTACCAGCTCGCGGGCGGGCGGATGGCGCGGCTGGCCGACGACAGCGCGCTGTTCGGCGAACCCTGGATCGTCGCCAGCGAGCTGCGCTTCGAGGCTCGCGATTCGCTGGTGCTGCGCGGCGCGCCGGTGGACGAGGCGCGGCTGCACGCCGACTTCCCCGAACGCTTCGTCGAGCGCGACTTCGCCCACTGGGACCCGCAGGCGCGCGCGTTGCAGGCGCGGCGCGAGCGGCGCTTCGACCGCATCGTGATCGAGTCCAAACCGGCCGGTCGGCTCGACCCCGCGGTCGCCGCCGAGGCCCTGTCGGAGGCCGTCGCCGAACTCGGCCTCGGCGCGTTGCCGTGGAGCGACGCGCTGGCGCAGTGGCGCGAGCGCGTGCGCTGGCTGCGCGGCGTCGACCCCACGCTCGGCCTTCCCGACCTGTCGGACGACGCGCTGCTGGCCGAGCGCGACTGGCTGCAGCCTGCCCTGCGGGGTTGTTCGCGGCTGGACGCGATCGACGCGCAGGACTTCGACGGGGCGCTGCGCGGGTTGCTCGACTGGCCGCAGCGGCAGGCCCTCGATCGCCTCGCGCCCACGTCCATGACGGTGCCCTCGGGCATGAGCCGCGCCATCGTGTACTCGCACGAGGCCGAGCCGGTGCTGGCGGTGAAGTTGCAGGAGCTGTTCGGTTTGGCCGATACGCCGCGCATCGTCGACGGCCGGGTGCCGCTGACCCTGCACCTGCTTTCGCCGGGCGGCAAGCCGCTGCAGGTCACCCGCGACCTGAAGGGCTTCTGGGACCGCACCTACCCCGAGGTGAAGAAGGAAATGAAGGGCCGCTACCCACGCCACCCCTGGCCCGACGACCCTTGGACGGCGACGGCCACGCATCGCGCCAAGCCGCGCGGGACCTGAGGCCGGTGGCAAGACGGCGTTCACGTTCGCTGCGCTAGCGTGGAATCCCCCGCAACCTGCGCAGGATCCCGGAACCATGGACGCCCAGAAGATGCTCAGCAATGGCTGGAATAGCATGCGCGACGCCGGCGAGGCCGCGCTCAACTACCCGCTGGTGAAGCAGCTGCCGAAGGTGAAGGAATGGGCGGCCACCGGCGCCGGCCTGGCGATCGCCAGGCGCGGCACGAAGGTCGCCGTAGGCGCCGTGCGCCGGCATCCGCTACTGGCGGTGGCCGGCGCGGTCGCGCTGGCAGGCCTCGGCCTGGCGGTGATGGCCAAGCGTCGCCGCGAGGCCGCGGCCAGCGAAGGCGAGAACGGCAGCGCCCGTCCACGCCGCGTCAAGGCGACCAACATGCGCGGCAAGTCCGGCGCCCGGCGCGCTTCGCGCAGCAGCACCCGCGCCGGCAGCGCCGAGTAAGCGCGCCGCGGCTCAGTCCGCCACGCGCCGCCACTCGCCGGGCGCGAGCCCGTCGAGACGGTACGGTCCGATCGACAGCCGCACCAGCCGCAGGGTCGGCAATCCGACCGCGGCCGTCATCCGTCGCACCTGGCGGTTGCGGCCCTCGCGCAGGGTGATCTCGAGGAAGCTGTCGGGGATGGCCTTGCGCACGCGGATCGGTGGATCGCGCGGCCACAGCCAGTCGGGCGCCTGCGGCAAGGCGCGCGCGGTGGCCGGCAGGGTCGGCCCGTCCGCCAGTGCCACGCCCTGCGCCAGGGCCTGCAGCTGCGCTTCGTCGGGAACGCCCTCGACCTGCACCACGTAGGTCTTGGGCCATTTGAACTTGGGCGAGCTGATCTGCGCGATGCGCGCGCCGTCGTCGGAGAGCAGCAACAGGCCCTCGGAATCCTGGTCCAGCCGCCCCGCCGGATAGACGTCGGCCGGCAGGCCGAAACCGGCCAGGGTCGGCCGCGGCGGCTCGCCGCGGTCGGTGAACTGGCACAGCACGCCATAAGGCTTGTTGAAGGCGACCATCATCATTGGGCCCAGTCTAGCCCCATGCGAGAATGCGCGCTTTGCAGGCCCCTTTCGATGCCCGCCCCGCATCCCCTTCGACGTCTCGTCCGTTTCGCCGCGCCGTATCGCCGCAACGCCGCGCTGGGCGCGGTGTATTCGGTGCTCAACAAGGTCTTCGACGTCCTGCCCGAACTGCTGATCGGCGTGGCGGTGGACGTGGTGGTGAACCGCCAGGCGAGCTTCCTGTCGCGCTTCGGCCTGGCCGATCCGATGCACCAGTTGTTCGTGCTGGTCGGGCTGACCATCGCGGTGTGGGTGTTCGAGTCGCTGTTCGAATACCTGTACGCGCTCAAGTGGCGCGGGCTGGCGCAGGACCTGCAGCACGAGCTGCGCAACGCCGCCTACGCGCACCTGCAGGCGCTGCCGCCGGACACCATCGCCCGCGAGCGCAGCGGGCGGCTGATGGCCCTGCTCAACGAAGACGTCAACCAGATCGAGCGCTTCCTCAACACCGGCGCCAACGACCTGATCCAGGTGTTCGTGTCCTCGCTGCTCATCGGCGCGGTGTTCTTCGTGCTGACGGCGGACCTGGCGGTGCTGGCGCTGCTGCCGATCCCGCTGATCCTGGTCGGCGCGTTCTGGTTCCAGCGCCGCCTGTACCCGCGCTACCTCGCCGCGCGCGAGGCCGCGGCCACGGTGTCCTCGCGCCTGAACAACAATCTCGCGGGCATGGCCACCATCCAGGCCTACACCGCCGAGGCCTTCGAAGCCGAGCACGTGCGCGCGGCCTCCGACGCGTACCGCACGCGCAACGCCGATGCGATCCGGGTGTCGGCGGCGATCACGCCGGTGATCCGCATGGCGATCCTGTTTGGCTTCGTAGCCACGCTTCTGTACGGCGGCTGGCTGGCCCTGAACGGCAAGCTCGGCGTGGGCAGCTATTCGGCGCTGGTGTACCTGACGCAGCGCCTGCTCTGGCCGATGACGCGGCTGGCGGACATGACCGACCTCTACCAGCGCGCGATGGCCTCGGTGAACCGGGTGATGGATCTGCTCGAATCGCCCCTGCCGCCGCGCGGCACTGGCGCGCCCGCGGTGCATGCCCAGGCCTCGGTCGAGTTCGAAAACGTGGGCTTCGCCTACGACGGCCGCCCGGCGGTGAGCGCGGTGTCGCTGCGCATCGCCCCGGGCCAGACCGTCGCCCTGGTCGGCGGCACCGGCGGCGGCAAGTCGACCTTGCTCAAGCTGCTGCTGCGCTTCATGGACCCGGGGGCGGGGCGCATCCTGTTCGATGGCGCGGACATCGCCGCGCTCGACCCGGCCGCGCTTCGCCGCCGCATCGGCTACGTGGCGCAGGAGCCCTTCCTCACCGACGGCAGCGTGGCCGAGAACATCGCCTACGGCGAGCGCGCGCCCGATCGCGCGCGGGTGGAAGCCGCCGCCCGCGACGCCGAGGCGCATGGCTTCATCAGCGCCTTGCCGCAGGGCTACGACAGCCCGGTGGGCGAGCGCGGCGCGCAGCTGTCCGGCGGCCAGCGCCAGCGCATCGCCTTGGCCCGCGCGCTCTACCGCGAACCCTCGCTGCTGGTGCTCGACGAGGCCACTTCGGCGGTGGACAACGAGACCGAGGCGGCGATCCAGCGGTCGCTGGCGCGCATCGCCCACCAGCGCACCACCCTGGTGGTGGCGCATCGCCTGTCCACCGTGCGGCACGCCGACGCCATCCACGTGCTCGAGGGCGGCCGCCTGGTCGAAAGCGGCACCCATGACGAACTGGTCGCGCGCGACGGCGCCTACGCGGCGCTATGGCGCCTGCAGACCGGCGAGGGTTGAATCCTCCAGCGAGGCGCCGGCCAGGCGCAGGTTGCGCTTGAGGTGCTCGCGCAGTTCCGCGCTGGCGGGTTCCGGCGCCACCCCGCCGAGGTGGCGGTGCAGCAGCGTTTCCTCCAGGAAGTAGTAGGCCTCGCGGGTGCGCGGGTCGCCGATGTTGTGGCCGGCGTCGGCGTCGACGAACAGCGAGACGTCGCGGCCGAGCAGCTTCAGGCGCGCCGCGTAGTCGGTGACGCCGCGGATCGGCACCCGGTCGTCCTCGCCGCCGGCCAGCAACAGCAGCGGCCGGCGCATGCGCGCCACGTTCGCCACCGGCGATTGCGCGTGCAGCTTCGCCATCAGCGCGCGGTCGGCCGGATCGATGCCCAGGTGGCGCATGGTGTCGGCCATCGGCACGCCCGGCGTGAACTCCTTCTTCGCGCCCAGGTATTCGGGGAGGATGAAGGCGAAGTCGCTCGGCGGCACGCTGGCCACGCCGACCTTGAACAGCTC
>CBININ010000063.1:0-9743 GCA_966250755.1 uncultured Gammaproteobacteria bacterium
CCATGGCCAGGGTCAGGCGGAGGTAGTCCTGCGCCAACGCGTCGACGCCTTTCACTTCGGGCACGATGGTGGCGGCGCCGACGCCGGTGCAGAAGGCGACCAGCAGCGCGGGGACAACAAGCCGCGCACAAGTGAGATTCCAGGTCTTCATCGCTCGGGCGTCCCGTCGAATGGTCGCCCGAGGATACGGGCCGCGTCAGGCGGGCGGCAACGGCCCCTGCCGCAAGGCCCACTCCTCCGCCAGCGCCAGCTGCTCGCGGATCGCCTGCGTCATCCTCAGCACCTCGGCCTGGTCGCTGCTGCCGTCGGCCACCCGGATCAGGGCGGAGCGCAGGCTGGTGGCCTGCCGTTCGATCGTGCGCCCACGCGTTTGCGCGTGGGTCCAGCGGGTGCGCCATTCGTTCGTCATGGGGCGGGAGCTTCGGCAGGGGCGGGCTCACGGATTGAGACGCTCGCACCGACGAGACGGGCGCCGCGGCGCGTGGCCGGCGGCGGCGGGGCAGTGCGTTGCAGAAGGCAGGCATTCGCCGGGGGAGGCGCCATGTCGAAGACGATGCCCATGTTCCTCGTGCTGGCGGCCTTCGGCGCGTCGGGCCTGGCGATGGCCCAGCAGGCGCAGGATCCGCGCACGGTCGTGTCGGGTGCCGTCTCGGGCCAGGCTCCGGAGGATCCCCGAACGGTCGTCGCGCAGCCCTCCGAGGATCCCCGAACGGTCGCTGCACCGCAGATCGCGCAGCCGCCCGTCTTCCTATTGCCCCCGGTCGGGCCGCCACCCCCGCCCCCGGAGCCGCCGGCGCCACTGTCGGAGACGCCCGACCTGCACTGGGCCGACGGTCCGCCCGGCTACGTCCACGACGCCTACTTCGCCCGCTCGGCCTGGGGCGCGCGCATCGCCGTGCCGCCCAGCGACCATCCGCTGCAGTGGAAGAACGAGATCTGGAGCCAGGGCAAGCTGTGGTTCGTGGTCGAGCTCGACGGCGCGCCGGACCAGCTGCTCTGCCTGCGCTGGCGTCGCGGTGGCGATGCCGCTGCCCACGACGAATGCCAGGCCATGCCCGCGGGCCGCGCCCGCCTGAGCTACGCCACTCCGTCGATGTACGTCTGGAGCCTTGGCACCTACCACGCCGAGCTGGTGACCGTGGCGGACAAGGACGCCGCGATCGACGAAGGCGAGCCGCTCGCCACGCTGGCCTTCGGCGCCGGCGGGTGGAGCGCCACGGCCGCCTACATGGGCGGCGACTCGAAGTTGCCCAGCTTTCCCTGGCCGCCGCCGCGCTTCACCTCCAAGGCGCGCATTGAACGCGACTGGCTGGTCGCACCCGAAGGCACGCTGGGCGAGGCCGCCGAGCGGCTCGAACTCGCGCTGAAGGACGCGCGCTACGAGCTGCCCGGTTACTACGCCATCCCCGGCGGCTTCGCGATGGCCACGCGCATGGAGCAGATCGAGCCCGACGGCACGCCGGTGGAGGACGCGTCGCGGTGGCTGACCGAGCCGCCGCCGCGCAAGATCCAGTCGCTGGCCGATTACCTGCGCGCGCTGGTGACGGCGCGCGAGGGCTTCTACCGGGTCATCGTCTTCACCTTCACCGACCAGCCGGTGGCGGCGTCGGACAAGCAGGTGAGCGGCGCGGAGGCCCAGGCCTGGAGCGGCAGCGGCGGCGATCGCCTGCCGGAGGGCATCGCCAGCGCGGCCTTCTCGCGCAACCACCGCTGCCTGGTGCTGGTGTACGAGTTCCGCAAGCTCGCCGGCAGCGAGGCGACCGCCAACCCCGACGGCGCGCCGCCGGCGTCCGTGCACCTGGAACGCAGCGGGATCCTCGCTGCCCTGCAACCCTGAGGCCGACATGACGGTGAGCAAATCGAAGTGGATCCTGGCGGTGATCTGGCTGGCCGGTGCGGGCCTGATCCTCACCCTGATGGTCGGCCAGAGCCTGTTCGACGTGTACGGCGCGCGCACCGAGGATGCGTGGAGCTGGTATCTGCCGACGGTGATGCCGAGCCTGTCGCTGATCCTGGGCGTGCTGGTGGCGGACTTCCGCGCCGGCAAGGCGACGCCGGAGAGCCGGCGCAAGCCCGGGCCGCTGCTCGGGCTTGCGGTCGGCGTGTCGGTGTTCTATCTGCTGATGGTGTCGCTGACCTTGCTGGTGCAGCCCTTCCTGGCGACCCCGCCGCTGGAGCTGATGCAGCGGTCCAACCTGTGGCTCGGCCCCTTGCAGGGCTTGGCCGCCGCCACGCTGGGGGCCTTCTTCCGCGGCAGCTGATGGCGTCGGCGGCGAACGGCCGCTCGCCGTGCACGCGCCGATCAGATCGTTCTACCGCTGCTAAGCGGCCGCGCGCGGCGGCCGCAATTGCGCGCGCGCGAGGGTGCACACTTCCCGGCTCCCATCCCCCACGCCAAGGAAGGCCATGAACGCCATCGAATTGCTGAAGCAGGACCATCAGAAGGTCCTTGGACTCTTCGCCGAACTGCGCGCCGTGTCCAAGGACGCCGGCGAGCAGCGAACCGAATTGCTGGAACGCATCGCGCGCGAGATCCAGGTGCACTCGGCGCTCGAGGAGGAGATCTTCTACCCGGCCTTCAAGCGCGTGGCGGGCGAGGGCGAGAAGGAAGTGATGTATTTCGAGGCGCTGGAGGAGCATCGCGCCGTCGGCGACCTGGTGCTGCCCGACCTGATGGCGACCGACCCGACCACCGACCGCTTCAGCGGCCGCGCCAAGGTGCTCAAGGAGATGATCGAGCACCACGCCCGCGAGGAAGAGGCCGACATGTTCCCCGCCGCCGAGCAGCTGCTGGGCGCGCAGGCGCTGGAGCGCCTGGGCCAGCAGATCGTCGAGCGCAAGGCCGAGCTGATGGACCTCGCCATGGAGGCGCTGGCAGCGCGGTCGCGCCCGGGCAAGGGTGCCGCGCCAGGTGCCTCGCCCGCGGGCACCCGCATCAACTGAGCCGCTGGCGCTTCTACTGCGGCAAACCCATCTTCCTGACCACCGCCGCATAGCGGGGATCCGACGCCATGCGGCCGATGATCGGGTCGCTCTTGAGGAAGGTCAGGCCGCCGTCGTTGCGATCGATGGCCAGTTGCAGCCACTCGAAGGTTTTGTCGTCCTCGCCACGCCAGGCGTAGGCCTGGGCGATCTGGTAGGCGCCGTCCGCGCCGTTCTCGCGGATGGCCTGCTCCAGCGCCTGCCGTGACTCGCGCGCATGGCCGAGGGAGTGCTCGGCCATGGCGATGCCGGTCGGGCGATACACGCTGTCGGACCGGCGGAAAACGGCCAACGCCGCCTCGGGCTCGCCACGGAACAGGTGGTTGACGCCAAGCGCATACGCGCCATAGGGCGAGTCGGGGCTGAGCTCCATGGCGCGCTCGAGGGCAGTGCGGGCCTCGTCGAGGTTTCCCTGCGCGTAAAGGGCTCGCCCCAGCGAGATCCAGGCCAGCGTGGACAAGGGATCGACGAGCACCGCCTTGCGGCCCGTGGCGACGGCCTCGTCGATGCGCCCGAAGGCCATCAGCAGGCGATACTTGCCGAGCTGCGCGGCACCGCTGGCGGCGTTGAGCTGCAGGGCCCGGTCGAAGTCGGCGCGCGCGCCGTCCCAGTCGCGGAAGAAGCTCAGTCGGGTGACGCCGCGCGCCGCGTGGGCATCGGCGAGCTTCGGGCCGAGGGCGATGGCGCGTTCCGCCACCGCCAGGGCCCGCTGCTTGCTGGCCAGGTCGCCGGCGAAGTCGGCCAGCACGTATTCCACGTCGGCCAGGGCGGCCTGCGGCGCCGCATACGTGGGATCGAGGGCGAGGGCCCGCTCGAAGGCCTGCCTGGCCAGCGCCAGGTTCTCGGCCTTCTGGCGGCTGAGCAATGACTTGCCCCGCAAATACTCGTTGTAGGCCTCGGTGTTCGCGCTCTGGTAGGGATTGCTGAGCTGCTGGTTGGGCAGCAGCTTGAGCTTGAGCGCCTCGACCACCGCGTTGGCGATCTCGTCCTGCACCTTGAAGACGTCCGTCAGCTCGCGGTCGTAGGTCTTCGACCACAGGTGCGAGCTGTCCGAGGCGCGGATCAGCTGGGCGGTGATGCGCAGGGTGTTGCCGGACTTGCGGACGCTGCCCTCCAGCAGGTGTTCGACGCCCAGCGTGCGGGCAATGGTGGCCGCGTCCACGTCCTTGCCCTTGAACGAGAACGAGGAGGTCCGCGCGATCACCCGCAGTTCGGGCACCTGCGCCAGCAGGTTCAGCAGTTCCTCGGACAGGCCGTCGGAGAAGTACGCCTGGTCGCCGGTCTGGCTCATGTCCACGAAGGGCAAGACGGCGATCGAGTTGTCGTGCCTGGGCGCGGGCGCGGGCGCGGCGGCCGGGTCGGGCGCGGCGGCGAGGGGCGCAGCGGCAGGCGTGGGCGCGAACTTCCACAGCAAGCCGCCGCCCACCGCCAGCACCAGCGCCAGGATCAGCAGCTCGGTGCCGGACACCTTCTGCTCGCCTCGCTCGCCGTGGTACCAGGCCAGCACCAGCACCACGAAGAAGCCCAGCACCATCGCCAAGGTGATGCCGCGCTGCAATCCGTCCGGCCAGCCGAACTGCTGGGCGACGATGTCCACGCCCTGCAGCAGGGCGAAGGCCGCGGCCGCGTAGGCCAGGGCCCATTGCACGATCTTGCGTTGCCGCAGGCGGGCGAAAAGCTCGGTCATGGGCGGTGGCGGGGTCGCAGGTCGAGTCCTGGCCGGACACGGCACCTTAATACGAAATGCGAAGCGGCGGGGTGTCGTGCCGGCTGCGACGTGCCGCCATGCCGGTGGCTGGGCTATCCTCGCGCCATGCTGAAAGAGCTGTCGATCCGCCCCGAAGTCTTGCTGGACCTGCTGCTCGATACCGTCGTCGTGGTGGATGCGCACGGCCGCTTCATGTACGTCAGCGCCAGCGCCGAGCAGACCTTCGGCTACAGGCCCGAGGAGCTGATCGGCACCTACATGATCGAGCTGGTCCACCCGGAGGACCGCGGCCGCACGCTGCAGGCGTCCTGGCAGGTCATGTCCGGCGAGCCCCGCATCGGCTACCGCAATCGCTACCTGCGCAAGGACGGCAGCGCCGTGCAGATCGAATGGTCGGCGCAGTGGTCGGAGCAGTACGAAGTGCGGATCGGCGTGGCGCGGCGGGTGGATCCCGCGGGCTGAGGCCTCACTTCCAGGTATCGGCCGGGTACACCAGCGTGTGCCGGACCCGGCCCGCCGGCAGCGGGTCCGGCTCGCCCTCGTCGACGACGCAGTTCTCGCGCTGCACCCGGCCCATTTCCTCGATCAGTGCCAGGGCGCCGGCATTGCCCTCGCTCTTGTCCGGTTCGCCCTCGGGCAGGAGGGGAAGTTGGAGCACGCCGCACGTCCCGAAGTTCTGGATCTCGAAGGCCGGTGCGATGGTGTTGGCGGCCAGGTTCGCGTGCAGGCTGAAGGTGTCCTCGTCGATGTCGGCAGCCGCGGCGGTGATGCGCAGCTTCACCAGCATCATCTGCCGGTAGAACACATAGCCGACCGAGCGCACCGGCGTGCCGTCGTTGCCGAAGTGCATCATCACGCGGCGGCCGGGCGTCCGGTCCTCCGGCGTCCAGGATTTCAGCGCGGCGGCCATGTCCTCGTCGGTGGGGTCGGGCTTGGCGGGTGGCTCGTGGGAGGGCGAGACGATCTTCTGGTTGCCCCGCGGGGTCTTCGCGAGCAGCGGCGCGGTCGGCGCGGCCACCGCATAGGGCGTGTCCGCCTCGACGCGCACGTCGGTGTAGTCCTGGCCCTTCACTCCGTCCACGATGTGGCTGATGCCGGCAGCGAGGGCCGCCTCCGTCGTCATCCGGCCGACGGGGTAGACGTAGGCGGTGAGGGTGAAGCTCGGGCTGGGCACCACCGCCGGCTTCTCGAACTTGATCGTCACGCCGCCGAAGACGCCCGGATCCTGGTCATGCGACTTGACCTTGAAGTGCCCTTCGATGACTTCCGGGAAGAGGATGTTGCTGCGGTCGATGAACTGCACGGCTTGCGGCGCCGGTTCCTTCGCCGCCAGCGCGGGCGCGAGCAGCAGGCAAGCCAGCAACAGGGATGTGCGCATGCGCGGCCCCCTGAGCCTGTTCATTGCGCCGATGGCACCAGCATCCAGTGCCACCCGTCCTTGCCCTTCACCGGCTTGAGCGACTTGCGCTGCGCCGGCGACTGGTTGCCGCGCATCATCTGCGCGATGTCGCGGATGACGGGGATGGATTCGACGAAGTAGCTGTGCGCGAGCACGCTGTCGTCCACGTTGGAGGCGTCGATGGTGTCCACGCCGGGCACCAGCACGATGCCGTCGGCGGTGTCGCCGGCGCGCGGGTAGCCGTGCACTTCCTTGCTCGCCTGCAGCGCGAGGTCCTTCGACGAGGCGTACAGCGTGACGCGCTTGCCGGCGCGAGCGAGCGCGGGCGCGAGCTCGTTGCGGAAGACGTCGGCGTCGACGTCCGGCGCGGCCAGGATGATCTCGCGGAACCGGCCCTTCAGGTCCGGGCGCTCGAGCATCAATGAAGCGATGGCGCGGGTCAGGCCGCGGCTGCCCATGCTGTGGCCGACCAGGTAGAGGTTCTTCGCACCGGATCTGTCGGCGACATCGACGATAAACTGCTTGATGTGGGAGGTGGCCCACTCGATGTTGGCCTCGTCCACCGTGTAGCCCTTCAACGAGGCCTGCGAGGGCCAGCTGAAGAACACCGGCGCGCCGTCGAAGCTCAGGTCGTAGCTCAGCTGCGCGGTGCGCCGCGCGGCGTCGGCGAAGGCGACGTTGTAGCCGTGCACGAACAGGAAGGCGTTCTTGCCCTGCGAGCCGGCCACGCGCGCGCGCAGGCTTTGCAGGAACTGGTCCTTCGGCAGCAGGCGGGTCTCCAGCAGCACCACGTGCCTGGACGGATCCTCGCGGAACTCCAGGCGCCAGACGGATGGCGCTTCCAGTTCACCGGCTTCGTGATTGCGCGGGATGCTGACGAAGGCCTGGCCGTACTGCATGCGGCCGCGCTGGGCGGTGAACTTCTCGCCGGGCTCGGCGCTGGCCTGGTGGGCGGCGGCGCCGCGGTCGGTGCCGAAGAACACACGCACGCGGGCGTAGTTCTTGTCGGGGTCGATGGCGGGGCGCGGGTCGTTGTCGGGCGAAGTGCCGCGTACCGCACCGGTGCGCGCGCGGGTGGGACGCGAGGGACGCGGCGCGGCGGCAGCCGGCCGGGGCCGGGGGCGTGCGGTAGGCACGACCGAGGTGGGTGCGGGCGCGGAGGTCGGCGCGGACGCGGTGGGAGCCGCCTCGGCGGGTGCAGGCGGTGGCGGAGGCGGCGGTGGTGGAGGCGGTGGAGGCGGAGGCGGAGGCGACGCCATCTCCGGCATCGGCGCGTCGGACGCCGTCGGTCCGTTCGACCAGCTCGCGCAGCCCGCCAGCAGGCCCAGCACCAACAACCCCAGCACGGTACGCCGCATCGTCTCATCCCTCCCGTGGACTGGGGACAATCTAGGGAAGGGGTGGGAGGGGCGCAAGCCTTTGGACCAACGGGTTATACGCAATGTTTTGTTGATTGCGTATAACCGGCTTGCTACAGTCGGTCGCATGCCCGTCGCAATACCCGCCCCGCCGCGTTTCACGCCGCTGTCGGCCTCGGCCCAGACGGCCTATGCGCAGCTGCTCGACGCAGCCCATGCAGCGGACCTCGCCCGGACCGTGGCCGACCTGCCAGGAACCTTCGCGAGGAAGCAGGTGAAGGGAAGGCCCTACTGGTACTACCAGTTTCTCGACGTGTCCGGCCGCAGGCGGCAGGTCTACGTCGGCCCCGAGAATGAGCGTGTACTCGCGCTGATTGCCGCCAATCGCGACGAGGGGGCCAAGCCGGCGCTGGGGGCGCTGGCACGCTCGGCGGCCGCGCTCGGCAACGCCGGACTGCTGGCGCGTCACTTCAAGGTGGTGCAGCGGCTGGCGGAACATGGCTTCTTCCGCGCCGGTGGCGTGTTGATTGGTACACATGCCTTCCTGAGCTTCGGAAACATGCTGGGGGTGCGTTGGGCCAGCGGCGAGCGAACCCAGGACGTCGATTTCGCCCATGCGGGCAAGTCCCTCGCGATCGCGCTGCCTGCGGACATCGAAGTGGATGCGCACGAAGCCTTGCAGTCGCTGCAGATGGGCTTGCTGCCCATCGAGCATTCCGACGGCAGCACCGGCGCCACCTACCTGGACCCGAAGGATCCCGAGTTCCAGGTGGACTTCCTGACTCCCTTGCACCGTGGCGGCGCCAAGCCATTCAAGCACCCCGGGCTGGGTATCTCACTGCAGCCACTCAAGTTCATGGAGTACCTGCTGGAAGACATCCAGCAGGCCGCGGTGTTCAGCGGCGCGGGCGTGGCGCTGGTCAACGTGCCGCACCCCGCGCGCTATGCCCTGCACAAGCTGGTGGTCGCCGGTGAGCGCCCGGTTTCGCGCGCGGTCAAATCCAGCAAGGACATCCAGCAGGCGGCAGCCCTGCTCACGCTTCTCAAGGAGCGCGCCGAGGAAGACGTGCTCGACGCCCATGCCGACCTGGCGAGGCGCGGGCCCGGCTGGAGCAAGCGACTGAAGCAGGGGAAGGCCATGCTCGCGCGGGTCGCGCCCGAACTGGCGGTGGACGACTGGTTGGGCTGAGTGAAGCGGGCCGCTCGCGCGGCCCGTCTCTCGCTTCGAGATGGCGGGCGGCGCAAGTTGGCCCCGGCGAGTCCCTGCGCCGGAACCATCCCCTGACTCGCCCTCAGTCGGCGCGGAAGTCCACCGCGAACGCCATCAGCATCCCCGGGATGCGCCCGATCAGGGAATGGCGTAGCGCGCGCGGAAGGCAGCGATGGATTCGCGCGCTTCGTCCGAGGCGCCCACCTCGGCGCGGGCCAGCACCGTGGCCAGCGTGCGGCGCTCGTGCTCGTCGATCTGGCCGTCCGCCATGGCCAGGCGCTCGAGCATGGCCAGTTCCTCGCGGTCCAGCCGCCCGTCGTTGGCGAAGATGCGCAGGAAGGCGTACTGCATGATCGCGTTCCAGCTGCTGCCGCCGCGCGGCGCGTCGTCGTGTTCCATGCAGCGTCCCCGAGTTTCCCAGCGGCACAGGCTAGGGGGCGCAGATGGCGGTTGCATGACACTGTCGAGCAGGCCGCCAAGAAAAACGGGCCGCTTTCGCGGCCCGTCGATCAATCCCGGGATAACTCCCGGATACGAACTGGCTCAGCCCTTGAGCTTCGCATCCTTGCGCAGCGCCTCGGCCCGGTCGGTCTTCTCCCAGCTGAAGCTGGTGAACTTCTCGCCGTTGGGCAGCACGATGTCCTTCGGCTTGCGGCCGAAGTGGCCGTAGGAGGCGGTCGCCTGGTACATCGGGTGCAGCAGGTCGAGCATGGTGGTGATGCCGTAGGGGCGCAGGTCGAAGTGCTTGCGGATCAGCTTCTCGATCTTGTCGTCGCTGATCACGCCGGTGCCGAAGGTGGTCACGCTGATGCTGGTCGGCTCGGCGACGCCGATCGCGTACGACACCTGCACCTCGCAGCGCTTGGCCAGGCCGGCGGCGCAGATGTTCTTGGCGACGTAGCGCGCGGCGTAGGCGGCCGAACGGTCCACCTTCGACGGATCCTTGCCCGAGAACGCACCGCCGCCGTGGCGGGCCATGCCGCCGTAGCTGTCGACGATGATCTTGCGGCCGGTCAGGCCGCAGTCGCCCACCGGGCCGCCGATCACGAACTTGCCGGTCGGGTTGATGTGCACCTTGTTCTTGGG
>CBININ010000064.1:0-9675 GCA_966250755.1 uncultured Gammaproteobacteria bacterium
CGCGGCCGGACTTGATGTTGCGGTACTTCACGCGGGTGAAGGCCTGGCCCTTGCCGGGCTTGACGTACTCGGTCTCGGTGATGACGCAGGGATCGCGGTTGACCAGGATCTTCATCCCGGTCTTGACGTCGTTCATGCCATAGGAGGCCATCGGAAGCTCCAGAAATGGGAAAGCCACCGGTGACAGCGGCTACAATGGAACCGACGCGGGCGCCACGCCCGGTCGAGCCCGCAATGATACCCGCACAGCCCCTTCCCGCCCAAGCCACCCCCACCGGCGCGGCCGTCCCTGCGTCCGACTGGCGCAAGGCCTGGCGCGAGGCGGTGCGCGACCCGCGCGAACTCCTGTCCCTGCTGGGCCTCCATGCCCTCGCCGCGCAGGTGTCGGACGCGGCCGCCACCCAGTTCCCGCTGCGCGTGCCGCGCGGCTTCGTGGCCCGCATGCGGCCGGGCGACCCCGACGATCCCTTGCTGCGGCAGGTCCTGCCCCGCATCGACGAGGACCGGATCGTGCCCGGCTTCGCCCTCGATGCGGTGGGCGACGGCGCCGCCCGCGCCGCCACCGGCGTCATCCACAAGTACGAGGGCCGCGCCCTGCTGGTCGCCACCGGCAGCTGCGCGATCCATTGCCGCTACTGCTTCCGCCGCCATTTCGACTACGGCGCCGACACCGCGGCGAGCGCGCACTGGGCGGAGGCCGTGGCCTGGTTGCGCGGCGACCCCGGCATTCGCGAGCTCCTGCTGTCGGGCGGCGACCCGCTGTCGCTGGCCACGCCCAAGCTGGCCGAACTCACCGACGCGCTCGTCGACCTGCCCGGCCTGCGGCGCCTGCGCCTGCACACGCGGCTGCCGGTGGTGCTGCCCGAGCGGGTGGACGCCGGCCTGCTCGACTGGCTGTCGGCCCTGCCCTGGGCGGTGACGGTGGTGATCCACGCCAATCACGCCAACGAACTCGACGACGGGGTCCGCGCCGCCCTGGCGAAGCTGCGTGCGACCGGCGCGACCCTGCTCAACCAGGCCGTGCTGCTGCGTGGCGTCAACGACGATGCCGACGCGTTGGCGGCTTTGTCCGAGGACCTGTTCGACGCCGGCGTGCTGCCCTATTACCTGCACCAACTCGACCGCGTGGCCGGCACGGCCCACTTCGAAGTGACGGACGACACGGCGCGGGCCCTGCATTCGGCGCTACAGTCGCGGCTGCCGGGCTATCTCGTGCCCCGCCTCGTGCGCGAGGTGGCGGGGGCCTCCGGCAAGACCCCCCTGTGATGGCTTTCACACTCAAGCTTCTGGTATCGTTTTAAGCTGAGATCGCAAGTCATTGAAATAACGAAGGAGTGCCGGATGGCACAGCAGGATGCAGTGATCCGGCTGCTCCTGGTCGAAGACCAGTTGGAAGACGCCGAGCACCTGATCAGCATGCTGCGCAATGGCGGCATGGCGGTCAGGCCGCAACGCCCGGAGTCGCTGGAGGACCTGGACCACCTGCTGGCCACCCAGAGCATCGACATGGTGCTGGCGCGCAGCGACGCGCGCTACATCCCCTTCGCCGAGGCGGCCCGCCGGGTCGAGGCCACCGGCAAGGACATCCCCGTGGTGGCGGTGACCGACGTGCTCGACGAGCAGGCGGTGCTGGCCGGCATCGCCGCCGGCGCCCGCGAGGTCGCGCTGCGCACCCGCCCGGAGCACGTGCAGTTCGTGGTCCGCAACGAATTCCAGTCCCTGCTCGGCCGCCGCGGCCTGCGCCACCTGGAAGCCGCGCTGCGTGAAACCGAGCGCCGCTGCGACGCGCTGATCTCGTCCTCGCGCGACCCGATCGCCTACGTCCACCAGGGCATGCACATCCGCGCCAACCAGGCGTATCTGGAAATGTTCGGCTTCGAGGACTTCGAGGACATCGAGGGCCTGTCGGTGCTCGACCTGGTCTCGCCGGACGACGCCGACGCCTTCAAGCAGCTGATCAAGCGCATCGACAAGGGCGAGCAGCCGCCGCGCTCGATGCCGATCCACGCGCAGAAGTCCGACGGCAGCCTGTTCGACGCCACCATGGAGTTCACGCCCGCCACCTACGAAGGCGAGCCCTGCCTGCAGATCGTGTTCCGCCAGCAGACGGTGGACGAGAACATGGTCCGCGAGCTCGACAGCCTGCGCCAGCGCGACCCGCTGACCGACCTGTACAACCGCCAGCACTTCATGGGCGAGCTGGAGGCCTGCGTTTCGCTCGCCGCCGACGGCAAGGGCGCGCAGAGCCTGCTGCTGATCGAACCGGACAACTACGAGGGCCGGCTCGGCGAGATCGGCCTGGCCAATGCCGACGAGCTGCTCAAGCAGATCGCCTCGCGCCTGTCCTCGGTGCTGTCCGGCGAGGTGGATGCCGCCCGCTTCAGCGACCACAGCTTCGCGGTGCTGGCGCGCAAGCACGACCACCGCCAGACCCAGGAACTGGCCGAGCGCATCCGCGCCGCCTTCGACGGCCACATCCTGGAAGTCGGCAAGCAATCGCTGGCGCTGACGGTCAGCCTCGGCGGCGTGCAGATCGGCGAGAAGATCGCCAGCCTGCCGCAGGTGATGGCCAAGGCCAGCCAGTGCCTGCAGTCGGCCCAGGGCGTGGGCGGCAACCGCGCCGAGATCTTCGACCCCGCCGCCCGCGACCGCGCCGAGGAAGAGCGCATCCAGGCCTGGGTGCAGCGCATCCGCGACGCGCTGAAGGACGACCAGTTCCAGCTCAACTTCCAGCCGATGATCAGCCTCACCGGCGATCCCAACGAGCACTACGAGGTGCTGCTGCGGATGAAGGCGCCCTCCGGCGAGCTGGTGGCGCCGGACCAGTTCATGCCGATCGCCGAGGAACACGGCATGCTGGTGGACCTGGACCGCTGGGTCATCGGCCGCACCATCTCGCTGCTGTCGGAGCGCCGCAAGCAGGGGCGCGAGACCACCTTGTTCGTGAAGGTGTCGCCGTCCTCGCTGGTGGAAGGCGACCTGCACAACTACATCGGCGCCCAGCTCAAGGCCCACCAGGTGCCCGGCGGGCGGCTGGTGCTGCAGCTACCGGAATCGAAGGTCTACAACCACCTGCGCCCGCTGCAGGCCTTCCAGAAGATCGTCGCCAGCTTCGGCTGCCGGCTGTGCCTGGAACAGTTCGGCACCGGCCTGAATTCGTTCCAGATGCTGACGCACTTCGAACCCGCGGTGCTCAAGATCGACCGTGGCTTCATCATGGACCTGGCCAAGAACGCCGAGAACCAGAAGAAGGTGCGGGAGATCGTCGCCCAGGCCCGCAAGCTCGACAAGCAGACCATCGCCGAGTTCGTCTCCGACGCCAGCTCGATGACCGTGCTGTTCTCGATCGGCGTGGATCTTGTACAGGGCAATTTCCTGGCACCGCCAGGACCGGCGATGAACTACGAGTTCGGTTGACGCCGGCCGTAGCCGGCGTCGTCCACGGCGCTGTGGATCAGCCCTGCGCCTCGCGCAGGCGCTGGATCCGTTCTTCCAGCGGCGGATGGGTCATGAACAGCTTGCGCAGGCCATGCGCCACGCCGCCGGAGATGCCGAAGGCGCGGATCGAGCTCGGCAGCGTGCTGGCGCCGTAGGTCTGGCCCAGCTTTTCCAGCGCGGCGATCATCTTCGGGCGACCGGCCAGCGAGGCGCCGCCGGCGTCGGCGCGGAACTCGCGCTGGCGGCTGAACCACATCACGATGATGTTGGCGAGCAGGCCGAACACCAGGTCGAGCACGAACACGATGCCGAAGTAGGCCAGGCCCGGGCCGCCGTCGCGGTTGCCGGAGATGGCGGCGTCGATGGCGCGGCCGACCACGCGCGAGAGGAAGATCACGAAGGTGTTCACCACGCCCTGGATCAGGGCCATGGTCACCATGTCGCCGTTGGCGACGTGGCTGACCTCGTGGCCGATCACCGCCTCGGCCTCGTCGCGGTTCATCGCCCGCAGCAGGCCGGTGGACACCGCGACCAGCGCGTTGTTGCGGCCCGGGCCGGTGGCGAAAGCGTT
The DNA here is from genome assembly GCA_966250755.1 of uncultured Gammaproteobacteria bacterium. Lineage (GTDB taxonomy): Bacteria > Pseudomonadota > Gammaproteobacteria > Xanthomonadales > Xanthomonadaceae > Arenimonas. Next base: position 4,010 of record CBININ010000064.1, read on the forward strand.
GATCTCGGGCGCCTCGTAGAGGCCGACTTCCGGGGTCTTGATGCCGGCGGCCTGGGCCTGGCGGGTGACCACGTCAAGAAGCCAGCGCTCGCCCTCGTTGCGCGGTTGCTCGATCACCTGCACGCCCATCGAGCGCTTGGCCATCCACTTGGACATGGCCAGGCTGACGAAGGCGCCGCCGAAACCGATGACCGCGGCGAACACCAGCAGCCCGACGTTGTCGCCGAGGTTGATGCCGAAGAACCGCAGCAGGGCCGTGCCGACCGTGCTCAGCAGCACCAGCACCGCCACGTTGGTGGCCACCAGCAGGAACATTCGCTTCAACATCGCATTGCCTCTCGGGTTGTGTTCGTCGCCGTGGGTCGGCGCGCACCACGCGCGCGCCCCCGCCTTGCCTAGAATGTGGTCCCGTCGCCCTGAATCAAGCCTGCCCTTGGCCCCAGACCTGCCCTGCCGCGGGCGCTTCGCGCCCTCGCCCACCGGCCCGCTGCACCTCGGTTCGCTGCTGGCGGCCCTGGGCAGCTGGCTGATGGCGCGCCGCGCCGGCGGCCAATGGTTGCTGCGGATCGAGGATATCGACCCGCCGCGTGAACGCGCCGGCATGGCGCGCCAGCACATCGCCGACCTGGCGGCTTTCGGCTTCGACCCGGACGGGCCGGTCGAGTTCCAGAGCCGGCGCGGGGAGCACTACGCCGCCGCGCTCGAGCGCCTGCGCGAAGGCGGCTGGGCCTTCCAATGCCGTTGCAGCCGCAGCGACCTGGCGGCGATGGCGGGCGTCCACCATGCCTGCGTCCCGCGCCCCTCGGGCGAGCACCCGGCCTGGCGCGTGCGCCTGCCCGCGGGGGAACTGCGTTTCGACGACCGTTTCCGCGGACCGCAGGCCGGCGATCCCGCCCGCGACACCGGCGACCTGGTGGTCAAGCGCGCCGATGGCTACTGGGCCTACCAGCTCGCGGTGGTGGTGGATGACGGCCTGCAGGGCATCACCGACGTCGTGCGCGGCGCCGACCTGCTCGACTCGACGCCGCGGCAGATTGCCTTGCAGCGCCTGCTCGACCTGCCCACGCCGGCCTACGCCCACCTGCCCGTGCTGCGCGAGGCCAGCGGCGCCAAGCTGTCGAAGAGCCTGGAGGCGCTTCCGGTGGACCCCGGCGACCCGCTTCCCGCCTTGCGAGCCGCCTACGGCCTGCTCGGGCAGGAGGCCGGGGTGCTGGCGGGGCCGATGCCGGCGTCGCGCGCGCTGGCGCGGGCGCTGGCCGACTTCGACCCCGGTCGCGTGCCGGCGCGGGACGTCCTGCTGCCCGGCGACTGAACGCAGGGGCGCGGACCGATGATCCGTGGCCCGGCGCACAGCCCTTCACCTCGCATTCTTGCAAGCTGGGCCTGGAACGGCGATGCTCCGGGGAATAAGCGGCACAGATTCCTTTGCGGCACTTGCGTTTTTTCCGGGGAAGTCATGTCACAGGCTCGCATCATCAAGAAGTACCCGAATCGTCGTCTCTACGATACGGAGATCTCCAGTTACGTCACGCTCGAGGACGTCCGCCAGCTGATCGTGGACGGCGAGGCCTTCGAGGTGCGCGACGCCCGCTCCGGCAAGGACCTCACCCGCGCGGTGCTGCTGCAGATCCTCGCCGAGAACGAGGACATCGGGCAGCCGATCTTCACCACCCAGCTGCTGACCACGGTGATCCGCTTCTACGGCGATTCGCTGCAGGGGATCATCGGCAATTACCTGGAACGCAGCATCCAGACCTTCAGCGAGCAACAGCAGCAACTTCGCGGCACCATCGGCAACCTGGTCGGCCAGAATCCCTGGACCCTGCTGAACCAGTTGACCGAGCGCAACGTGGAGATCTGGAAGGGCCTGCAGCAGGGCATCAAGAGCGGCCTGTCCGCGGTTGCCGACAAGCCCGACGACGCCGTGGAAGACGCCGGCGCCGAGGCCCCGGCCCGCGCCGAGGCGCGGCCGCGGCGGCGCGTCGTCCGCCGTTGAGCGCGGACCCTTCGGCCCCGCGCCGCCTGGCCCTGGTCACCGGCGGCCTCGGCGGTATCGGCCGCGCCACCTGCGAAGCCCTGGCCGACGCGGGCATGCGCGTGGTCGCCGCGGACCTGCCGCCCGATCCGGCGCGCCGGCAGGCTTTCGCGGCGGGCAGTGGCGGGCGCGACATCCGTTTCGAAGCGGTGGACGTGGCGGACCCGGCCTCCTGCGAGGCGCTGGCCACGCGCCTGTCCGCGCGCGGCGAGGCGGTGGACGTGCTGGTGAACGCCGCCGGCATCACCCGCGACGTCACCCTGCGCAAGATGGAACTGGCGCAGTGGCGCGAGGTCATGCAGGTCAACCTGGACGGCGTGTTCCACCTGTGCCGCCTGTTCGTCGGCGGCATGTGCGAGCGCGGCCACGGCCGCATCGTCAACCTCGGTTCGATCGTGGGACAAACGGGCGCCTTCGGGCAGAGCAACTACGCGGCCGCCAAGGCCGGCCTGCACGGCTTCACGATGGCGCTGGCGCGCGAGGTCGCGGCCCGCGGCGTCACCGTCAACACCATTTCGCCCGGCTACGTCGACACGCCGATGACGCGCGCGATCCCGGAAGCGGTGCGCGAGCGCATCCTCGCGTCGATCCCGGCGGGGCGCATCGGCCAGCCGGCCGAGATCGCCCGCGCGGTGGCCTTCCTCTGCGCCGACGAGGCTGGCTACCTGACCGGCATCAACCTGCCGGTGAACGGCGGCCTGTTCATGGCGAGCTGAAAGCGGCGTCGTGCCGGCAAGCGCGCATGCGCCTGCGCGAACTACAACTCGCGGACGATCCGGAAACCCAGCCGTGCGCTGGTGGTGTCCTCGTGCATGGACTGCCGCGCCGCCGAGCGCGCGAAGTCGAGCGCGCTGCTCCAGGAGGCGCCGCGGGCCACGCGCCGGGGGCAGCCCGGGTTGACCCAGGCGCTGCCGTCGTCGGGTGCGCGCTGGTAGCTGTCGTGCCAGCAATCCAGGGTCCATTCGGCGACGTTGCCGATCATGTCGAAGGTGCCGAAGGGCTCGACCGGGAAGCTGCGCACCGGCGCCGGGCCCCAGAAGGCGTCGCGATAATCGGGAATGGCATTGCTCCACCGCCGCCCGGTGCGCGACAGGTCGCCGGCGCCAGTGAGGTTGCCGATGATCACCCGCGGGGCCGTGTCGCCCCAGGGATAGCGCCACTGCCGGCCCGCGCGCAGCACGTACTCGAACTCGGCCTCGCTCGGCAGTCGGTAACGCTCGCCGGTGCGCGTGGACAACCAGCGCGTGTAGGCCACGGCGTCGGCCCAGGCCACGTGCACCACCGGCAGGCCCGGGGAGGCCACGCGGCCGACATGGTCGCGGCGCCAATCCACGCCCGGATGCTCGCTGAAGACGCCGCCCTTCTCGTCGTAGACGGTCGAATGGCCGAGGCGGGAGGCGCGGGTGACGTAACCGGTGGCGTCGACGAAGCGGCGGAAATCGCCCACCGTCACCTCGTTGCGCGAGATGGCGAAGCCGCGCGCGAAGGCCACCGCATGGAAGGGCCGCTCGGCGGCCACGCCGCTGGCATCGTCCTCGTCCGAGCCCATCATGAAGCCGCCGTAGCGGATCACCACCATCTCCGGCGCCTTCGCGCCATTGCCGAGCGGCTCGCTGAATTTCTCGCCGGGCTCGAAGGGACCGTAGTGGCGGGCGACATGGATCCGGCGCTCCAGCGCGCGCGCGGCCCAGGGTTGCGCGGCCACCTGCCGCAAGCTGGCAAGCAGCGCATCGGCGCGATCGAGCCGCAGGCGGTCGACCGCGCGGTCGGCCTGCTCGCGCAGCTCCCGCGTGCGCGCGCTGCGGCGCTCGATGATGCGCAGTTCGGCGACCTTGGCGTCCGCGCTGCCGGGATACAGCTGCGCCGATTCGAGCAGCAGGGCCTGCGCGCGAGGGTACTCGTCGGCGGCAGCCGCGCGCTCCGCCAGTTGCAGCAATCGCCGGTTCCAGCGGGCACGCTCCGCCAGCGCCGGCTCGAAGTCCGGATAGGCCGCGCGCGCTTGCTGGAACCAGTGCAGCGCGCTTTCCCCCGCCGGCCGCGTGTAGCGGCCCTTGCCGGCGGCGGCGCTGCCCTTGGCGACCAGCTCGGCGGCCTTGCGCGCCGCCTCGACATGCCGGCGATAACCCGCCAGGTCGGGATGGTTGGGCAACAGGGATTCGGCGATGCGCACCACCCGCTGCGCATCGGCGAAGCGCCCGGCCCGCAAGGCCAGCCGACCGCGCTCGATCAGGGCCTCCACGCTCGATTGGACCCCGCGCTCGGCCTGCGCGTCCCGCGGATTCACCACCAGCACCGCGAGGTAAAGCTCGAGCGCGCCCGGCCCAGGGCTGCTGGCCTGGTCGAGCTGGCCGCGCTCGAGTGCGGCGTCGGCGCGGCGCAGCGTGGCGGCCGCTTCCGCGGGCTGGATCGATGGCACCCGCGAGCGCCAGTCCGGCGCCAGTTCGATCTCCGGTGCGGCACCGGCCTTCGGTGGCGCAGGCGCCTGGGCGGGCGCTGCCGACGCCGGCGCGGGTACCTTTGCCGGCGCGACGGCCGGCGGCGCGGCGCGCCCGCAGGCCACCAGGGTGCCCGCCACGGCGATCAGCAGCAGTGTGTGATGCAGGCGCGGCATGCGGGACCTTGCATCCCGCAACGGGCGCGGGCGAACCGGAAGTAGGCTAACCTGCCGTCTTTCGGCAGGCAAACAGGCTCCAATGCAGTGGATCGACGAAGCCGGCGCATTGGCCGCGCGGCTCGAGGCGTGGCGCGGTCAGCCGTCGGTGGGGCTGGACACCGAGTTCATCCGCGAACGCACCTACTACCCGCAACTGGCGCTGGTGCAGCTGGCCGTGCCGGGCGAAGTGCTGCTGGTGGATCCCCTGGCCGAGGGCGTGCCCGCGCTGCTTGCCAGCCTGCTCGCCGATTCCGCCATCACCAAGATCATGCACAGCGCCAGCGAGGACCTGCAGGCCCTGCTGCGCGGCTGCGGCGAGGTGCCCTCCCCGGTCTTCGACACGCAGGTCGCCGCCGCGCTGGCCGGCCTGGGCGCCGGGCTGAGCTACCTCAAGCTGGTCGAGCAAGTCACCGGGCTGACGCTGGAGAAAGGCGAGACGCGCTCGGACTGGCTGCGCCGGCCCCTGAGCGAATCGCAGCTGCGCTACGCCGCCGACGACGTGCTGCACTTGCATGCGCTGCACGCGGCGCTGGAGCCGAAGTTGCGCGCGCTGGGGCGCCTGGACTGGCTTGCCGCCGACGCCGAGCGCGCCGTGCGCAATGCCCGCAACGAAGCCGACGACCCGCTGCCGCACCTGGCCGTGCGCAGCGCGCAATCGCTCGACGCCGCCGGCCAGGCCCGGCTGCGCCGGCTGCTGCGCTGGCGCGATGCCGAGGCGCGCCGCATCGACCGTCCGAAGGGCTGGGTGCTCGACAACGAGCTGGCGGTGCAACTCGCGCGCCGGCCTTTCGAGGACCAGCACCGCTTCCACGCCGTGCTCGACGCCAACCCGAAATCGCCGCGCAAGTCGCGGCGCGAGATCTTCGAGTTGCTGGCGGCGCCGCTGTCGGACGAGGAACTGGCCCTGCCCCTCAATCGCCCCGGCGAAACCGCCGATCGCCAGCGCCTCAAGCGCCTGCAGGACGCCGTCGCCGCCAC
>CBININ010000065.1:0-9674 GCA_966250755.1 uncultured Gammaproteobacteria bacterium
TGAACTGGTCCATGGACTTGTCCTGCAGCGCCTTCATCATCGCGCTGAAGAACTGTTCCGAGCGCAGGTAGAGCACGCGCATGCCCGGGTTGTTCTGCCGCATCAGGTTGCCGGCGGCGTACATCAGGTGCGTCTTGCCGAGCCCGGTGCCGCCGTAGAGCAGCAGCGGGTTGTAGTCGCGGCCCGGGTTCAGCGCCACCTGCAATGCGGCCGCGCGACCCAATTGGTTGCTGCGGCCCTCGACGAAGTTGTCGAAGGTGTAGTGGCGGTCCACGTTGCCGGCGAAATCGACCGCGGCGCGCGCGGGCGCGGCGGCCGGGGCGCTGGCCGTGGGCGCGGCCTCGCGCGGGGCCGAACCGACTTCCAGCGCGACCGGCGCCGACTGCCCGGCGTAGTGCTGCACCAGTTCGCGGATGCGGCCGAGGTAGCGTTCGCGCACGGTGTCCACGACGAAGGCGTTCGGGGCCAGCAGCACCAGGCCGTCGGCGCGGGGCGCCGCGTGCAGGGGCTTGAGCCAGGTGTGGACATCCTCCGGCGTGAGTTCGGCCTCCAGGCGTTCGAGGCAGCGGGGCCAGACGGTGTCCATGGGGTCTCGTGCGGGGACGGGTCCGACGGCCCGGCGCAGGGCTGGGCTGTGGATAAGTGAGGGGAAGGGCAGTCTAGCCGCCGCGCCCCGACGCTGCCAAGCGGCATTCGCCTTGACCCAAGTGCCCGTCCTTGCTATCGTTTCAGGTCTTTTCCGCCCGAAACTTCACCGAGCAACGTCATGGCCACCAAGCGCACCTACCAGCCCAGCAACCTCAAGCGCGCCCGCGACCACGGCTTCCGTGCCCGCATGGCCACCAAGGACGGCCGCAAGATCCTGGCCCGTCGCCGCGCCAAGGGCCGCGCCCGCCTCTGCGTCTGACGCGTCGCCCGGCCTGGATGGCGCGCTTCGCGCGCGCCGTCCCGCCTCCGGCCCGGGTCCGAGCCTGCGTCCGCCGCAGCCCGCGCCGATGATGTCCCCGACGTCCTTTCCGCCGAACGCGCGCCTGCGCGTGTCGGGCCAGTTCCAGGCTGCCTTCGCCGAGGGTCGTTGCCTGAACGGCCAGTTCTTCCGCCTCCATGCCCGCGTCGTCGCCGACGCGGCCGACGCGCGCCTGGGCATCACCGTGTCCAAGCGCGTCGACAAGCATGCCGTCGGCCGCAACCGGCTCAAGCGGCAATGCCGCGAATGCTTCCGTCGCCTGCGCGCGCAACTGCCGCCCGGCGACTACGTCCTGCTGGCGCGCCCGGAGGCCGCGAAGGCCGCCAATCCCGCAGTCCGCGCCGACCTCTTGCAGCTGTTCGAGCGCGCCCGCACGTTGAAGGCACCCGCCACCCCCGGCACAATGCCCGGCTCCCCCGAGACTCCGCCTCGCTCCCCTTCCACCGACTCCTGACAGGCGCCGCGCGCGCCGGGTGATTGTTCGTCCATGAATCAGACCCGTTCGTTCCTGCTGATCGCCTGGCTGGTGGTCGCGACCCTGCTGTGGATGGAGTGGAGCAAGAGCCAGCTCGCGCCGCCGGCCGCCCCGACCACGCCGGCTGCGGCCACCCCTGCGAGCGGCGGCGCCGCCCCCGCGGCCGCCCCGGTGCCGGGCCTCGCGCCCGCGGGCACGGGAGCGAACGCCACCGGCCCCGGCGGCACCGCACTCGCCCCGGCCGCGACGCCGGCTCAGACCGCGACCAGCCGTCCGATCACGATCGAGAACGACACCCTGCGGCTGACGGTGGACCTGCAGGGCGGCCGCATCATCGACTCGCAGTTGCTGCACTACACGCTGGAGAAGAAGCCGGGCAGCCCGAACGTGCGGCTGCTGAGCACCGAGCCGGCGCGCTACGAGTTCGCCGAGGCCGGCCTGATCCGCGTCGCCAGCGACGGCACGCAACAGCCGCTCGCGCCCAGCTTCAGCACCGCCAATGGCGGCGCGCGCTTCACGATGCCGGCCGGCGCCGCTGCGGTGGCGGTGCCGCTGCAGTGGACCGATCCGGCGACCGGCCTGCAGGTGCAGCGCACGCTCACCCTGCGCCGCGGCAGCTACGTGCTCGAGGTGCAGGACCGCCTGGCCAATCCGGCCGGCGCTTCGCAGCGCATCTTCCCGGTCGCGCGCCTCGCCCGCGTGGCGCCGCCGGCGCCGCCCAAGCACAGCTTCATGACCAACCCGGAGACCTTCAGCTTCGTCGGCGCGGCCTGGTACACGCCGGCCGAGAAGGTCGAGAAGGCCAAGCTGAGCGACTACACCGACGAGAAGCCGCCGACCGGTGCGGTCACCGACGGCTGGATCGCGATGCTGCAGCACCACTTCGCCACCGCCTGGGTGCCGACCGCGGGCGAGGCGCAGACCGGCTTCGACACCGCGGTGGAAAGCTGGCGCGGCACGCCGCTGTATTCGGTGCGCGCGATCGGCCCGGCGCTCGACGTCGGCGCCGGCCAGGCGCGCACGCATGCGCAGCGCCTGTGGGTGGGCCCGAAGCTGCAGGCGCCGATGCGCGACCTGTCGCCGGAACTGTGGCGCACGGTCGACTACGGCGTGCTGACCTTCATCGCCAAGCCGCTGTTCTGGCTGCTGGCCGCGTTGCATTCGCTGATCGGCAACTGGGGCTGGTCGATCATCGCCATCGTCATCCTGCTCAAGCTCGCGCTGTACCCGCTGTCGGCCAAGCAGTACCAGAGCATGGCGCGCATGCGCGCGGTGCAGCCGCGGGTGGAGGCGCTCAAGGAGCGCTACGGCGACGACCGCCAGGGCTTCCAGCTGGCGATGATGGACCTGTACAAGAAGGAGAAGATCAATCCGCTCGGCGGCTGCCTGCCGACGCTGATCCCGATCCCGATCGTCCTCGGCCTGTACTGGGTGCTGCTGGAGACCGTCGAACTGCGGCATGCGCCGTGGGTGGGCTGGATCCAGAACCTGACTGCGGCCGATCCCTACTTCGTGCTGCCGGCGCTCAACCTGGCGGTGATGTTCCTCACCCAGCGCCTGACGCCGATGCCGGGCATGGATCCAATGCAGAAGAAGATCATGACTTTCATGCCGCTGGTGTTCGGCGTGATGATGGCCTTCTTCCCCTCGGGCCTGGTCCTGTACTGGGTCACCAACGGCCTGCTCGGCCTGCTGCAGCAGTGGTGGATGACCAAGCGCCACGGGCCGAAGGACGGCGGCGCCAAGCCGGCGACCGTCGCGCGCTGACGCGCCGGCCGTGATCGGCTGAACCCGCGCATGGCCACGGACCGCGACACCATCGCCGCCGTGGCCACCGCGCCTGGCGCCGGCGGCGTCGGCATCGTGCGCGTCTCCGGTCCGGCCGCGCGCGCCATCGGCGAGGCGATCTGCGGCGGCGCCTTGCGCGTGCGGCGCGCACGTTTGGCCCGCTTCCGCGAGGCCGACGGCGAGGAGATCGACTCCGGCATCGTGCTGTATTTCGCCGCGCCCGCCTCCTACACCGGCGAGGACGTGGTCGAGTTGCAGGGCCACGGCGGCACCGCGGTGATGCAGCAGCTGCTACGCCGCTGCCTCGCCCTCGGCGCACGCGCGGCCCGGCCGGGCGAGTTCACCGAACGCGCCTTCCTCGAGGGCAAGCTCGATCTTGCCCAGGCCGAAGCCGTGGCCGACCTCGTCGCCGCCGGCAGCCAGGCCGCCGCGCGCGCGGCGCGGCGCTCCCTGGCGGGCGAGTTCTCGCGGCGCGTCGACGGCCTGCTGCAGCAACTCACCGACTTGCGCGTATTCGTCGAGGCGGCGCTGGATTTCCCCGACGAGCAAATCGATTTCCTGGCGGCGCCCGAACTGCTGCAACGACGCGCGCACGCGGCCGCCGCGCTCGACGACCTGCTGGCGCGTGCGCGCCGCGGCCTGCGCCTGCGCGACGGCTTGCACGTGCTGATCCTGGGCGCGCCGAATGTCGGCAAGTCCTCGCTGCTCAATGCGCTCGCCGCCGAGGAGCGCGCCATCGTCAGCGAGCGCGCCGGCACTACCCGCGACCTCTTGCGCGAAGCCATCGAACTCGACGGCGTGGCGATCACCCTGGTGGACAGCGCCGGACTGCGCGAGGCGCCCGATGCGATCGAGGCCGAGGGAATCCGCCGTGCGCGCGCGGAACTGGCGCGCGCCGACCTCGTGCTGGCGGTGGGTGACGACGACCATCCGCCGCGACTCGACGAGGACTCGCGCGCCGCACTGCCCGAGGGCGCACAGGTGCTGTGGGTGCATGCCAAATGCGACCTCGCCGGCGGCGCCGCGCGCGCGGAGACGCACGCCGACGGCGAACACCTGTGGCTGTCGGCGCGCACCGGCGCAGGCCTCGACGCGCTGCGCGACCGCCTGCGTCGGGCCGCGGGTCTGGGCGAGGGCGCGGCGGGCGACTTCAGCGCGCGTGCGCGCCATGTCGAGGCGCTCGAACGCTGCGCGCGCCACCTCGGGGACGCCGGCGCGCAGCTGGACGGGGGCCAGGGCGAATTGGCCGCCGAGGACCTGCGACGCGCCCAGCAGGCACTGGGCGAGATCACCGGCGCCTTCGAGGCCGACGACCTGCTGGGCCGGATCTTCGCCGGCTTCTGCATCGGCAAGTAGCCGATCCGCTGCGACCTCGGCGGCCCGCGCGAGCACCGGCGCACGCGCGCAACGCCGCCGCCATGTGCTGGCCCAAACCGCGCAAGCCGATTAGTACGAAGCTACTGGATGCGGGCAGGCAGCGAGGCACAGGTCACGCCGCCAACGTAAAAGCCTTGACAAAGCGGCCGAAGTTTTATGTGCTGAAAGTAACGTCACCCCCGCAAGGCCTCGCCATGTCCGCTGTTCGACCGATCGCGCTTCCCCTTCGCTGGGCCATCATCGCCGCCCTGGGACTGGGACTGGCCGCCTGCGGCGACAAGCCTGCCGCGCCCGCGGCCGGCGCCCCGGCCGCCGATGCCGCCGCCGCCCAGGCCGCCCAGGCGCAGGCCGCCGCCCAGGCCGCCGCGCTCGCGGCCCTGAGCGCCGACGAGCTCAAGACCCGCGGCCGCCAGGCGCTGCGCGAGCAACGCATCTACGCCCCGGCGGGCGACAACGCCATCGAGTACTACCTGGCCCTGCGCAAGAAGAGCGACAAGCCCGATGCCTCGGCCGAGAGCGCGCTGATGGACCTCTCGCCCTACGCGGTGATCGCCGCCGAGCAGGCAATCGCGCGCAGCGACTTCAACGAGGCCGAGCGCCTGCGTGGCCTGATCGCCCAGGCCGACCCGCAGGCGCCGTCCCTCGGGCGCATCGCCGACACCATCGCCAAGGGCCGCGCCGCACTGGCGGCCGCGCCGCCCCCGCCGGCCGAGAAGACTCCGGAGCAGCTGCGAACCGAGCAGCTCGCCCGCGAGAAGGCCGCCGCCGATGCTCGCGCCTTGCAGGCCGCCGCCGCGGCCGCCGCTGCCCAACGCCAGCAGGAGGCGGCGCCCACGCCCGCCGCCCCGACGCCCGCGCCGCCGCAACCGGCACCGCAACAGCAGGCGCAACAGGCGCCGGCCACGACGGCCGCCCCCGACAATCCGCCGCCCCGGCCCGCTCCGACCCAGGCACCGCGGCCCTCGACCGCGCTCGTCCCGGTCAGCACGCCGCAGCCGCTGTTCCCGCCACAGGCCCGGCGATCCGGCGTCACCGGCGAGGTCGTGCTGACCTTCACCGTCAACACCGACGGCTCGGTCGGCAACATCGACATCGTCAGCGCCAAGCCGCGCGGCGTGTTCGAACGCAGCGCGCAGACGGCGGTGCGCCGTTGGCAGTTCCAGCCGATATCGGCGCCCCAGCAGGTCACCCGCACCTTCAACTTCGAACGCTGACCCTGCTCCCAAGCAGGCATGAACGCCCGGGCTCCCACCCGGGCGTTCTCGTGGCGGGAAGGCTTCAGGCGGAGATCGCGAGCCGCTCGTCGAGGTAGCGCCGCGCCGCCAGCCACCACAGCACCAGCGCGGCGCCGAAGCCGGCGGCGAGGTAGGCGCCCCATTCGGCGAACGACACCGTCTCGCTGCGCACCAGCTTGAGGATCATCTGGTTCTGCGCCAGGAAGGGCACGGTCATCATCCACAGCTGGTTCTTCACCGGGTTCACCATCAGGATGATGGTCGGCAGCATCGGCAGCAGCATCAGCACGCTCATGTAGCTCTGCGCCTCCTTCACCGACTTGGAGCCGGCGGCGATGAAGGTCAGCAGGCAGGTGCCGATCATCACCATCGGCACCAGCACCAGCAGGATGCGCGCCAGCGACCACCAGGACACGTCGAGCTTGATGCCCAGCCCCGGCGCCAGCGCGAAGCTGAGCTTGAACATCAGCAGCGTGAGCACCAGCGAGATCAGCGCGAAGGTGCAGGCGGCGACGATCTTGCCGCTCATGATGGTGGCCCGCGCCGCCGGCGTGGCCAGCAGCGGCTCGAGCGATTGCCGCTCGCGCTCGCCGGCGGTGCTGTCGATCACCAGGTAGGCGCCGCCCAGGAAGGTGGTCAGGATCAGGATGTAGGGCAGGAAGGCCAGCGCCTGCCCGCGCCGGGCTTCCGGCGTGGCGAGGTCGCGGTCCGACACGCGCAGCGGCTGCCCGGTGGTCGGGCTGATGCCGCGCGCAACCAGGCGCAGGGCGCCGACGCCCTGGGCGTAGGTGTCGAGCAGCGAGCGCAGGCGCTTGACCGGGATCTGCGCGTCCTCGCGCGAGGAGTCGTACAGGATCTCCACCACCGCGGGCATGCTGCCGCGCCACTGCTCGCCAAATTCGGGATCTATCCGCAACACCACGTCCTCGGCCTGCGAGCGGATCGCCGCGTCGGGGTCGGCCGGCGGCGCCTTCACCACGATGTTCTGGCCTTCCAGCCAGGCCACCAGGGTGGGCGCGTGCTGGGCGCCGACCACCGGCACCTGCAGCGGCTTCTCCAGCTGGCTGGAGATGCGGTCGGTGGCCAGCTTGCCCATGCCCAGGATCAGCGCCGGCATCAGCAGCGGGCCCATCAGCAGGGAGATGGCCAGGGTGCGGCGGTCGCGGAACAGGTCGAGCAGTTCCTTGTGCCAGACGGTCAACAGGGCCTTCATGCGTGCAGTCCTTCTTCCGATCCGATCGCCTTGACGAAGGCGTCCTCGAGGTTGCTCTCGCCGGTCTGGGCGCGGAGCTCGTCCGGCGTGCCGGCCGCCATCACCGTGCCCTGCGCGATCACCACGATGCGATCGCACAGCGCGGCGACCTCCTGCATGATGTGGCTGGAGAAGATCACGCAGCGCCCCTCGGCGCGCAGCTGGCGCAGGAAGTCGCGCAGGCCGCGGGTGGTCATCACGTCCAGGCCGTTGGTGGGCTCGTCGAGGATGACGTTGCGCGGATCGTGCACCAGCGCGCGGGCGATCGCGGTCTTGGTGCGCTGGCCTTGCGAAAAGCCTTCCGCGTGGCGGTCGAGCACGTCGTCCATGCCCAGCGCGGCGGACAGCTCGGCGGTGCGGCGGGCGATGTCCGCCTCGGCCATGCCGTGCAGGCGGCCGAAGTAGGCGATGTTCTCGCGCGCGCTCAGGCGCTTGTACACGCCGCGCGCGTCCGGCAGCACGCCCAGGCGGCGGCGCACGGCCTCGGCGTCCTTCGCCGCGTCGAGTCCGTCCACCGCCACGCGGCCGGAGTCCGGCGACATCAGGGTGTAGAGCATGCGCAGCGTGGTGGTCTTGCCGGCGCCGTTGGGGCCGAGCAGGCCGGTGATCTCGCCGTCGCGGGCAGTGAAGCTGACGCCGCGCACGGCGTTGACCACGCCGGTCTTGGTCTTGAAACTCTTGTGCAAGTCATGCACTTCGATCATGGGAACCTCGGTTCAGCGGATGCGGGAGGGTGATTCATGCAAGTGCGCGGGCTGGCGCACTCGCCGCGGCTGGAGGCGACTCATGGCTCCCACCCGTAGAATCCCGTGAAAGGTTGCGCGTAAGGCACCTTGTCCAGGCAGGACGCGTCGAGCGACTTGGCGTCGCCGGTGGCGACGAAGGCCGCGAACAATTTCGGCATGCAGCCGACCGGCAACACGTTGTGGCCCTGGCCGCGCACCACCAGGTGGCGCCCGTTGGGCAGGGACTGGGTCACTTGCTCGCCGTAACGCGGCGGCGTCACCGGGTCGAACTCGCCCGACAACACCAGCGTCGGCACCCGGGTCGCCAGCGGCGCGCGGAAGCTCGCCGGGCGCTGGCCCTTCGGCCACACCGCGCACTGCGCCTGCATGGTGGTGATCAGGTCGACGCCGATCAGGCTGCCGCGGTCGGCCTCGTCCACCTTCAGCTCGCCGGCATCCTCGGTGCAGATCACCGACAGCTGCATGCCGTGCATGATCTGGTCGCCGATCGTGCTGGCGAGCAGCTGCGACAACGCCATCAGCGGCTCGTAGCGACCCTGCGCGGCCTCGTTGAGCTCCAGCGGCAGCAGGCCGGCCGCCTGCGGCGCATAGGCGAACATGCGCGCCAGCGTGGCGATGTGGCCGGGCGTGAGCTTCTCCTGCCTGGCCTCGCCGGTGATGGCGTCGCGGTAGGCGACCGTCGGCGGGTCCCTGGCCAGCTGCGCCATCAGCGTGTTCAAGCGCTCGCGTGGATCGCCGAGCTTGCCCACGCAGGCCTTCGACTGGCGGCAGCGCGCGAACTGCATGTCCAGCGAATGCTCGAGGTTGCGCGCGTGCTCGTTGCCCAGCACCAGCGAGTTGGGGACGATGCCGTCGATGGTCACCGTGCGGGTGTGCTGCGGATAGCGCGCGGCGTACTGCTGGGCAACGCGGGTGCCGTAGCTGATCCCCATCAGGTTGATGCGCTCGGCGCCGAGCGCCTTGCGGACGTCGTCGAGATCCTGGATGGCGTCCGTCGTCGAGTAGAAGCGCAGGTCCGCGGTCTTCGACAAGGTGGCGGCGCAGCGGGCGGCGAAGGCGCGCGCGGCTTCCAGCCCGTAGTCGTCGTCCTCGGTGACCGAGCTCTTGCCCTCGCTGTCCTTGCAGACCAGGCGGTTGGAGTCGCCGGTGCCGCGCTGGTCCACCAGGATCACGTCGCGCTTCTTGTTGAGTTCGGCGAAGGCGCCGGCGATGGTCGGGTAGGAGTCGAGCGCCGACTGGCCGGGGCCGCCCGCCAGCATGAACATCGGGTCGGGCTCGGCTTCGTTGCGCGCCGGCACCCAGGCGATCGCCAGCTTCACCTTGCGGCCGTTCGGCGCCGCGCGATTCTCCGGCACCTCCAGCGAGCTGCATTGCGCGTCCACCGTCTGCACGCCGAAGTCGGGCGCCAGCGTGCAGGGCGTGAAGGCGAGCGCGCCGAGCCGGCGGGTGATGGCCGGTGCGGCGCCGGCGGCGAGCTTCTCGTTGCGCGCGGTCGTGGCGGCGTCGGCGGCCACGGCCGGCGGTGCGGACACGTCCGGATTGCGCGGGAAGAGGTGCTTGTAGCCGAGGATCGCCAGCAGCGCGACGACGGCGAGGATGAAACGGGTCTTGCGGTTCATGCGTCGGGTCCCTGGTCGGAGACGGGTTGGTCGAAGAAGATGCGCTCGATCGGCTCGCCGAACATGCGCGCGATGCGGAAGGCCAGCGGCAGGCTGGGGTCGTACTTGCCGGTCTCCAGCGCGTTGACGGTCTGGCGCGAGACCTCGAGCTGTTCGGCGAGCGCGCCCTGCGACCAGCCGCGGGCCTCGCGCAGTTCGCGCAGGCGGTTGATCAC
>CBININ010000066.1:0-9628 GCA_966250755.1 uncultured Gammaproteobacteria bacterium
ACCTCGTCGAAGATCAGCAGGATGCCGTGCTTGTCGCAGATCTCGCGCAGGCGCTTGAGGTAGCCCTCGGGCGGCAGCACCACGCCTGCGGAACCGGAGATCGGTTCCACGATCACCGCCGCGATGGTGGAGGCGTCGTGCAGCTGCACCAGCCGCTCGAGGTCCTCGGCCAGTTCCGCGCCATGCTGCGGCAGGCCGCGCGAGAAGCGGTTGCGCTCGATGTCCAGCGTGTGCCGCAGGTGGTCCACGCCCGGCAGCATCGCGCCGTAGAACTTGCGGTTGTTGACCATGCCGCCGACCGAGATGCCGCCGAAGCCGACGCCGTGGTAACCCTTCTCGCGGCCGATCAGGCGCGTGCGCTGTCCCTCGCCACGGGCGCGGTGATAGGCGAGCGCGATCTTGAGCGCGGTGTCCACCGACTCGGAGCCGGAGTTGGTGAAGAACACGTGCTCCAGCGAGGGGGGTGCGATCTGTGCCAGCCGCTCGGCCAGCACGAAGGGCAGGGGGTGGCCCATCTGGAAGGTCGGCGCGAAATCCATCGTCTCGATCTGGCGCTTCACCGCCTCGACGATGCGCGGGCGCGCGTGGCCGGCGTTGCAGCACCACAGGCCGCCGGTGCCGTCGAGGACCTCGCGACCCTCGGGCGTGCGGTAGTGCATGCCCTTGGCACTCGCGAGCAGGCGCGGATTCTTCTTGAACTGGCGGTTGGCGCTGAAGGGCATCCAGAAGGCATCCATCCGCTCGGGCTGGCCGGTCGCCAGGGCCTCGTAGAAATCGCCCAGCGCGGCGTCTTCGTTGGCGAGGGAGGAGGGATCGGTCATGGCGGGGCCTTCCGGCGGCGGACTGGACAGAAACGCTACCAATGTTGAATAAACTTTACAACTGTAGCGTTTCGTTCGAATAATTGACCAGCAGGGGTGCGGGTGTTAAGTATTCCGCATCATTCGCAACACATGACGAAAGTAATGGACATCGGTTCCCGATTGCACGCGGTGCGCACCAGCAAGGGCCTGAGCCAGCGCGAGCTGGCCAAGCGCGTGGGTGTCACCAATTCGACCATCTCGCTGATCGAACAGAACAAGGTCAGTCCCTCGGTCGGCTCGCTGAAGAAGGTGCTCGACGGCATCCCGATCTCGCTGGCGGACTTCTTCACCCTGGATCTCGCCGGCGACGCCGGAGACGGTCCGTACTACGCCGCCGACGAGCAGCCCGACGTCGGCAACAACGACATCCACTACTTCCTGGTCGGTGCGCGCCGCGGCAACCGGCAGATGTGCATCCTGCGCGAGGTGATGCCGCCGGGCACCGACACCGGCGAGACCTCGCTCACGCACGACGGCGAGGAGGGCGGGGTGATCATCCAGGGCCAGGTCGAGATCACCGTCGGCGAGCGCGTGAAGGTGCTCGGCCCCGGCGAGGCCTATTACTTCGAGAGCCGCACCCCGCACCGCTTCCGCAACGTCGGCAGCGAGGACGCCATCATCGTCAGCGCCAACACCCCGGCGACCTTCTGAAGGACATCGCATGAACAAGCCCGCCACCCGCGCCGAATGGGAAGCCCGCGCCGCTGCAATCCGGCTGCGCCACCAGGCTTTCGTGGACGGGCGCTTCGTGGACGCGGCCTCGGGCAAGACCTTCGACTGCGTCAGCCCGATCGATGGGCGCGTGCTCACGCAGGTGGCCGAGTGCGAGCAGGAGGACGTGGACCGCGCCGTCGCGGTGGCGCGTGCGGCCTTCGAGGACGGCCGCTGGTCGAACACCTCGCCGGTGCATCGCAAGAAGACCCTGGTGCGTTTCGCGCAGCTCATCCAGGACCACGCGGTCGACCTCGCGCTGCTCGAATGCCTGGACATGGGCAAGCCGGCGGACGATGCCTACAACGTGGACGTGGCCGCCAGCGTGCGTTGCATGAGCTGGACCGGCGAGGCGATCGACAAGGTCTACGACCAGGTCGCGCCCACCGGCCACGACGAGCTCGGCCTGGTGACGCACGAACCGCTGGGCGTCATCGCCGCCATCGTGCCCTGGAACTTCCCGATGCTGATGGCGGTGTGGAAGATCGCGCCGGCGCTGGCGATGGGCAACAGCGTGGTGCTCAAACCATCCGAGAAGTCGCCGCTGAGCGCGCTGAAGCTGGCGGAGCTGGCGATCGAGGCGGGCATCCCCGCCGGCGTGTTCAACGTGCTGCCTGGCTTCGGAAAGGGCGCCGGCGAGCCGCTGGCCCTGCACATGGACGTGGACGGCATCGTCTTCACCGGTTCGACCGCGGTCGGCAAGCACCTGATGCAATGCGCGGGCCGCAGCAACCTCAAGCGCGCGTACATGGAATGCGGCGGCAAGAGCCCGAACCTCGTGTTCGCCGATGCGCCCGACCTGGATGCTGCCGCGCGCGCGGCGGCGGTCGGCATCTTCTACAACCAGGGCGAGGTCTGCACCGCGGCCTCGCGCCTGCTCGTGGAGCGCTCGATCAAGGACGCCTTCCTCGCCAAGGTAGTCGAGGCCGGCCGCGGAATGCAGCCGCGCCATCCTTTCGAGCCCGGCGCGCCGATGGGCGCGATGGTGGACCAGGGCCAGATGCAGCGCGTGCTCGAGTACATCGGCGCCGGGCAGGCCGAGGGCGCGAAGCTGGCGCTGGGCGGAAAGCGCGTCCTTGCCGAGACCGGCGGCTTCTACATCGAGCCCACGGTCTTCGACGAGGTGGCGCCCGGCATGCGGATCTCGCAGGAAGAAATCTTCGGCCCGGTGCTGGCGGCGATCGCCTTCGAGACCGAGGAAGAGGCGCTGCGCATCGCCAACGACAGCCAGTACGGCCTGGCCGCGGGCCTGTGGACGCGCGACCTCAACCGCGCGCATCGCGTGGCCCGCAAGCTGCGGGCGGGCAGTGTGTGGGTCAACTACTGGGACGGCGGCGACATGACCGCACCCTTCGGCGGCTACAAGCAATCCGGCAACGGCCGCGACAAATCCCTGCAAGCCTTCTCGAAATACACTGAAACGAAGGCTACCTGGATCAATCTCGGGTCATAGGGTTTGGCAGCTCGGCGGCGGAGGGGATGGGTATCCCCGCTCGCCGCGGCGTACGCCGCTCCTGCCAACTCAGCGGCGACCGGGCGGGCATCCATGCCCGCCCTTCGGTGATACCCATCCCCTCCGCCGCCGAGCGGCGAGGCTTTCAGCAATCCCCTTAAAAAACCAAACGAAAGAGCGGTTTGCTTTTCCGGCGGACTGCGAAGGTGTCGCGTGGGCTTTGTCGCCGGAGGGAGGGGTTCGGACTGAAGGCCGGGCATGGATGCCCGGCCGGCCGCGACTGAGTTGGCAGGAGCGGCCTACGCCGTCGCGGGCAGGCCGAACCCCTCCCTCCGGCGGCGAAGCCCACCCCACGAACCGCTGCAAACCGAGATCCAAAGCACTTTCGTTCACAGTCCAACCTCGTTATGGTCGCGTGGTAGTTTTGTACCGGACCGCTGGGTCCGGCCAATTCACCGCCGGCGGGGGCCGGCCACAGGGGAAACCATGACCAAGAAGACCATGCAGGCGCTCGGCGTTGCGGCGCTCGTGCTTGCTGCCGGCCTGTCCACCTCCGCTTCGGCGGCCCAGGTGCCCGTCACCCACGGCTATGGCGCGTTCGCGATCGCCAAGGGTCGACTGCAGTCGATCAGCCAGCTTCCCCCGGGCCAGCTGCGTCGAAGCATCGAAGCGCTGTCGTCGCGCGCGCAAGCCAATGCGCTGCGCTGGCTGCAACGCCTCGACCTCAGCGGCGCCGACCTCGACCAGATGCGGGTGGACGCCGGCGGCGGCGTCTACGTCGCCGATACCCTGCGGCCGGACACGTCGCGCACGCTGACGGCGAGCAAGTCCACCGGCATGGTTTCGGCGCTGTGGGTGGATGCCGATGCCTTCCAGCTGCACAGCAAGCCGGGGGCGCCGAACGTGGTGTACCTGGATTTCAACGGCCACACCTTCTCCGGCACGGCCTGGGGCAGCGGCGCCAGCTACAGCGCGCTGGCCTACAGCGCCGACGCCGACCGCAGCACCTTCAGCAGCAGCGAGCGCGCGCAGATCATCGACATCTGGCATCGCGTCGCCGAGGACCTTGCGCCCTTCGACATCGACGTCACCACGCAGGAACCGGCGAGCTTCGGGCCGCGCGTGGGCCGCGTGCTGATCACCGAGGACCAGGACGCCAATGGCGTGGCCATGCCCTCCGCGGGCGCGGGCGGCGTCGCCTACGTCAACGTGTTCGGCGCCTCGAATTACGCCAGCTATTACTCGCCGGCGCTGGTCTACGCCGACAACCTCGGCCCGAACGTCGCCACCTACATCGCCGAGGCCAGTTCGCACGAGTTCGGCCACAACCTCGGCCTGTCGCACGACGGCACCACCGCCGGCGTGTCGTACTACGGCGGGCAGGGTACCGGCCTGGTGTCGTGGGCGCCGATCATGGGCAACAGCTACAGCAACAACGTCACCGAGTGGAGCAAGGGCGAGTACGCGAACGCCAACCAGACCCAGGACGACCTGGCGATCATCGCCGGCAAGCTGGGCTACAAGCCCGATGACCACGGCAACACGATCGCCAGCGGCACCGCGCTGGCGGTGGCCGCCGACGGCACCGTGGACGCCTCCAACCCCGAGCTCGACCCCTACAACCTGTTGCCGCAGAACAAGGGCGTGATCGGTTCGGCCGCGGATGAGGACGTGTTCACCTTCACGTCCGGCGCCGGTCCGTTGACACTGACGGTGACCCCGGCCTGGGACGCCTTCTACCGCGCGACCACGCGTCGCGGCGCCAACCTCGATGTCCAGGTCCAGCTGCTCGACAACGCCGGCAACGTGCTCGCTACCGGCGAGCCGAACACCGACACCATGGGCACGGTCTCCGCCACGGTCGCGGCCGGTACCTACCACTTGCGCATCGGCGGCGTCGGCAATGCGGTCACCCCGTACTCCGACTACGCCAGCCTCGGCCAGTACTTCATCAACGGCAGCGTCACGCCAGGCACCGCGGACACCACCGCGCCGACGCCGAATCCGATGGCCTTCGCGGTCGCGCCGGCGCCCACCGGCCAGTCCAGCATCGCGATGACCGCGGCGACCGCCACCGACGAGACCAGCGCGGTGCAGTACCGCTTCAACTGCGTGGCCGGCGGCGGCAACTGCGTCGCCAGCGCCTGGCAGTCGAGCCCCGCCTACAGCGCGACCGGCCTCGACGCCGCCACGCAGTACAGCTTCACCGTGCAGGCGCGCGACGCCGCGGGCAACACCACCGCCGCCTCGCCGGTCGCCAGCGCCACCACCGACACGCCGCCGCCGCCGCCGCCCTTCGTGGACGTGAACGCGAACACCGATACCGTCGTGGTCGGCAGCGTCAGCGGCAGCGTGGCCGCGACCACGGCCGACGACGGCGTGGTGCAGGCCATCACCGAAGTGGATTCGGGCGGCAAGCCGGCGAGCCGCTACAGCACGCTCGAGCACCGCTGGAACTTCAGCGTGCCGGCGGGGCAGAGCGCCACCCTGGTGGCCAATGCCTGGAGCAGCGGTTCGACCGATGGCGATGTGTTCAACGTGCAGGTCTCCACCAACGGCGGCCAGAGCTGGAGCAATGCCTTCACGGTGTCCTCGACCTCGAACGCGAACGTGCAGAGCGCCGTACTCGCCGGTCCGCCCTCGGGCGCAGTGATCGTGCGGGTGGTGGACAGCAACCGCGTCGCCGGCAACCGCCAGTACAACACCTTCAGCGTGGACCGGCTCTACATCCAGGTCGCCAACGGCGACGGCAATCCGCCCGACGGCGGCCCCTCGGGCCTGTCGGCCTCGGCCGTGTCGTCGAGCCGCATCGACCTGGCCTGGACCGACGGCGCCGGCAACGAAGCGGGTTACCGCGTGGAGCGTTCGGCCGATGGCCTCTCCGGCTGGGCCGTGGTCGCGCAGCTGCCGATCAACAGCCAGGCCTACAGCGACACCGGCCTGCAGGCGGCCACCTCGTACTTCTATCGCGTGAGCGCCTACAACGCGAACGGCAGTTCGGCCTTCGCCAATGCCAGCGCCACCACCCCGGCCGCGCCGCCGCCGTCGCTCAGCCTGTCGGCCACGGGTTCGCGCAGCAAGGGCGTGTCCAGCGTGGCGCTGTCGTGGAGCGGCTCGAGCAACGTGGACGTCTACCGCAACGGCGCCAAGGTCGCGTCGTCGGTGGCCGGCAGCAGCTACACCGATACGCTGGGCAAGGTGACCGGCACCTTCACCCACCAGGTCTGCGCGGCGGGTTCGACCACGGCCTGCTCGAACACCACTACGACAACGTTCTGAGGGATCGGCGCTCGCGCGGCAGCGCGAGCGCCCGTTCGGGCCGGGAGTCGCGGCCGGCCCCCGAGCCGGCTGCCGACGGCGGGATCAGTGCTTCGCGAGCGCCTCGCGCGCACTGTCCTGGATGAACTTCAGCACGGCGGCCAGGCCGTTGCTGCGCGTCGGCGACAGGTGCTTGGCCAGGCCGATGGCCTCGACGTAGGTCGGCTCGGTCGCGAGGATCTCGGCCGCGCCGCGGCCGGAGTACACGCGCAGCGCCAGGTACACCAGGCCCGAGACGATGATCGAATCGCTCGCGCCCTGGAACTCGAGCTTGGCGGCATCGCCCTTCGCGACGATCCATACCTGCGACTGGCAACCCTGGATGCGGTGCTCTTCCGTGCGCAGCGCCTCGGGGAAGGGCGGCAGTTTGCGGCCGAGGTCGATCAGGTACTGGTAGCGCTCGGACCAGTCGCCGAAGAAGCTGAACTCCTCGGCGATCGCCTGCTGGGCGAGGGCGGCGGTGGCTTCCTGCGCGTCCATCAGCCGCGCCTCCAGCGCACGCCCTGCGCGGTGTCCTCCAGCAGGATGTTCTCGGCGGCGAGCTGTTCGCGGATGGCGTCGGCGCGGGCGAAGTCGCGGGCCTTCTTGGCCGCCGCGCGTTCATCGATCAGCGCCTGGATGCGGGCGTCGTCGCCGGCCGCGCTGCCACGTCCGAACCAGGCGGCCGGATCCTGCTGCAGCAGGCCGAGGGCGGCGCCGGCGGACAGCAGGTCGGACTTCAGCCGTGCACGCTCACCCGCGTCGGTCGCGGCGCGAGCCTCCGCCGCCAGCCGCGAAATCTCCGCCAGCGCCGCCGGCGTGTTGAGGTCGTCGCACAGCGCGGCCTCGATCGCCGCGGGCAATGCGCTGGGCGCCGCGACCGCGACGTCCTGCAGGTCGCGCAGCGTGCCGTACAGGCGGTCGAGGGTGCGGATGGCCTGTTCGATCAAGGCCTCCGACCAGTCCAGCGGCTGCCGGTACTGGGCCGAGAGCAGGGCGTAGCGCAGCGCTTCGGCGGGCTGCGCATCGAGCAGTTCGTGCAGCACGCTGACGTTGCCCAGCGACTTGGACATCTTGGCGCCGCCGAAGTTGAGCATGCCGTTGTGCAGCCAGAAGCGCGCGAACACCTTGCCGCCGTGCGCGCAGGTGCTCTGCGCGACCTCGTTCTCGTGGTGCGGGAACTGCAGGTCGACGCCGCCCGCGTGGATGTCGATCGTCTCCCCGAGATGCGCCGCCGCCATCGCCGAGCATTCGATGTGCCAGCCCGGCCGGCCGCGACCCCAGGGCGAGTCCCAGCCCGGCTGGGTGTCGTCGGAAGGCTTCCACAGCACGAAGTCGCCGGGATCGCGCTTGTACGGCGCCACCTCCACGCGCGCGCCCGCCAGCATCTCGTCCACCGGCCGGCGCGAGAGCTTGCCGTAATCGGGGTAACTCGCCACCGCGAACAGCACGTGCCCTTCCGCGGCGTAGGCGTGGCCGCCGGCGATCAGCGCCTCGATCATCGCGATGATCTGCGGGATGTGCTGGGTCGCGTGGGGCTCGATGTCCTGCGGGACCACGCCAAGCCGTTCCATGTCCTGGCGGTAGACGGCGGTGAACTTGTCGGTGATGGTGGTGATCGGCACGCCCTGGGCCTGCGCGGCGGCGTTGATCTTGTCGTCCACGTCGGTGATGTTGCGGGCGTACACCAGCTTCGGGTAGCGCCGCCGCAACAGCCGCGCCAGCACGTCGAACACCACCGGCCCGCGGGCGTTGCCGACGTGCACGTAGTTGTAGACCGTGGGACCGCACAGGTACATCGTCACGCGGGCGGGGTCGTGCGGCTGGAAGGCCTCCAGCCGGCGGTGCAGGTTGTTGTAGAGGCGCAGTTCCATCCCGCCAGTCTAACAAAGCGTGCGCTGGCCTTAACGAAAAACTTATGTCAGGGTTCAGGCCTGACGTGCTGGAATGCGACCCACCGAGGAGCCCGCCGTTTGAGAACCACCGTTCCCCGCTTCAAGCGCCTGGCATGGGCCCTCGCGATCTGCCTGGCCGTCGCCAGGCCAGCCCACGCCGAACCGCCCCCGGCAGGCGAGAACGTCACCTACGCCTACGCCCAGGTCCTGCGCGCCACGCCCGTGCACGCCACCGTCCGCGTGCGCGTGCCGGAGCAACGCTGCGCGCGCGACGGCGGCGATGCCACCGGCGGCACGGTGGCGGGCGCGGTGATCGGCGGCGCGCTCGGACACCAGGCAGGAAAGGGCGACGGCCGCAAGGTGGCCACGGTGGCCGGCGCGGTGATCGGTGGCGCGATCGGCCGCCGCGTGGACCGCAACAACGGCTCGGCCGGCACGCGCTGCCGCACCGTGGAAGTCGAGCGCGACGAGCGCCGCATCATCGGCTACGACGTCGAATACCAGTACAAGGGCGATACCTACATGTCCCGGGTCGACTACGACCCCGGCAGCCGGCTGCGTATCCGCGTGTCGGTGATGCCCGACGAATCCGCGACCTACGTCCATTGAGTTGCGGGGCCGGGACTTGGCCGTCATACTTGTCGCCGATGACCCACTTTCGCGCCGACGCCGACGTCCTCACCTCCGCCCGCATGGCGTCGGGCATGACTTCGCGCGCGCGCCGACCGGAACCGTCCGTCTAGCTGGGTTTCCCGGGTCGCATCCGCTTCGCTCCCGCCAAAGCCCAGCCTCGCGCTGGGCTTTTTCGTTTCCGAATCCTTCCGCTCCGTTTCCACCTCCGACAGGCCGCCATCGATGAAGCATTTCCTCAACACCCAGGACTGGAGCCGCGCCGAGCTCGACGCCGCCCTGGCCCAGGCCGCGGCCTTCAAGCGCCAGCCCGCCGGTGACCAGCTCAAGGGCAAGTCCATCGCCCTGGTGTTCTTCAACCCCTCGCTGCGCACCCGCACCAGCTTCGAGCTCGGCGCCTTCCACCTGGGTGGGCATGCGGTGGTATTGCAGCCGGGCAAGGACGCCTGGCCGATCGAGTTCGAGCTGGGCACGGTGATGGACGGCGAAGCCGAGGAGCACATCGCCGAGGTCGCGCGGGTGCTCTCGCGCTACGTGGACCTGATCGCCGTGCGCGCCTTCCCGAAGTTCCAGGACTGGAGCGTGGACCGCGAGGACCGCGTGCTCAAGGGCTTCGCGAAGTACTCCACGGTCCCGGTGATCAACCTGGAGACCATCACCCATCCCTGCCAGGAACTGGCGCACATCCTGGCGTTGCAGCAGCACTTCGGCAGCACCGACCTGCGCGGCAGGAAGTACGTGCTGACCTGGACCTACCACCCGAAGGCGCTCAACACCGC
>CBININ010000067.1:0-9626 GCA_966250755.1 uncultured Gammaproteobacteria bacterium
GGCGTGGGCCGCTTCCGCGTGAGCTGCTTCTACCAGCGCAACCAGGTCGGCATGGTGCTGCGTCGCATCGAGACGCGCATCCCGACCATCGAGGAACTGAACCTGCCGCCCATCGTCAAGACCCTGGCGATGACCAAGCGCGGCATCATCCTCTTCGTCGGCGCGACCGGTACCGGCAAGTCGACCTCGCTGGCGGCGATGATCGGCTACCGCAACATGAACTCCTCGGGCCACATCATCACCATCGAGGACCCGATCGAGTTCGTGCACAAGCACGAGGGCTGCATCGTCACCCAGCGCGAGGTCGGCATCGACACCGACAGCTGGGAGGCGGCGCTGCGCAACACCCTGCGCCAGGCCCCCGACGTGATCATGATCGGCGAGATCCGCACCCGCGAGGGCATGGACCACGCCATCGCCTTCGCCGAGACCGGCCACCTGGTGTTGTGCACGCTCCATGCGAACAACGCCAACCAGGCGATGGACCGCATGATCAACTTCTTCCCGGAGGAACGTCGCAACCAGCTGTTGATGGACCTCTCGCTCAACCTCAAGGGCGTGGTGGCGCAGCAGCTGATCCCGACCCCGGACGGCAAGGGCCGGCGGGTCGCGATGGAGATCCTGCTCGGCACCCCGCTGATGGCCGACTACATCCGCGAGGGCGAGATCCACAAGCTCAAGGACCTGATGAAGGAGTCCACCGAGCTGGGCATGAAGACCTTCGACCAGGCCCTGTTCGAGCTCTACCAGGACGGCGAGATCAGCTACGAGGACGCCTTGCGCTACGCCGACTCGCAGAACGAGGTGCGCCTGAAGATCAAGCTGGCCCAGGGCGGCGACGCGCGCAGCCTGTCGCAAGGGCTGGACGGCGTGGAGATCTCCGAGGTCCGCTGAATCGCGCGGCGAGCGCGCGGCTTCCGGAAGGCGGGCGCAAGCCCGCCTTCCGCGTTTGTGGCCTCAGGGCCAGCGCGCCGCCGGGCCGGCGTAGGCGCAGCCGCGCAGGGTCTCGCCGCCGGTCGTTACCTGCGAGGTCCAGCCGAAGGTGGTGTCGGACATGCCGTCGTTGCACGGTCCGGGCGTGAGCGTCGCCTCGATGCGGCCCGCCAGCGTGTCCACGCTGAACTGGCGCATGCCGTTCTCGCCGGGGGCGGCTTGCTTCATCTCGCCGGAGACCGACTCGTGGTCGGGGCGCGAGAAGGTGCCCTGGGCGACGTCGAGGTCCAGGTTCCAGAACGGTTCGGTGCCGTAGGCCTTGAAGAGGTAGCGGAACTCGCGCTCGTCGCAGCCCAGTCCTTCCGTACCGACCCGCTCGATCGCGCGCAGGGTGAGCTTGTCGCTGCCGACCAGGTCGCCCCAGGCGTCGATGCGGAACTCGCGCGCGCCGCCGGCCAGGAAGGCCTCCAGCACGGCCTTGGCCGCCGGTTCCAGCGTGGCGATGCGCTGCGTGTCCTCGCCGCAGAGGGTGAAACCGTACCCGTCCTTGCCCATCAGGCCGGCGCCGCGCAGGCGCATGGCGGAGGGCGTCGCCGGGGCCGCGGCGGCCGCCGGCGCTGGCGCGTCGGCCGGTGCCGGGGCTGACGCCGCGGGCGCGTCGGGCGCCTTGCCGCAACCGGCGAGCAATAGCGCTGCCAGTGCGCCGCTTGCTCCGATGGAACCGCCGAGCCGGCTCACGGCGCACCCGCCGTGGCCGCGGTGGCGGCGTCTGCTTCCAGTCCCAGCACTTTCAGGCCCTGCTCGAAGGTCACGTCCACGGGGATACCTGCCGTTTCCAGTTTCTTGAGGTCTGCCGCCAGTTGCGGTCCGATGATGCCCATCGTGTCGGTCAGCTGCTTGGCCGCGGCGTAGTCGCCGTCGCCCTGGATGGTCAGCAGCTTCGCCGACAGCGCGTCCACCGCCGCGTCCATCTTCGCGGCGTCCACCCGGTAGCGCCCGCTCGCCGCATCGCGGGTGAAGGCGCCCTGCTGCTCGAAGAAGTTGAAGCGCACCATGTTGGCCTTGCCGTGCGCGTCGCCGGCGCCGAAGCGCACCGAGCGCAGCATGCCGGCCAGGAAGGTGACGTAGTGGTCCATCCGCCTGGAGGCATCGAGTTCGCCCTTCTTGCCGAGCGCGGTGATCAGGTACAGGCCGAGCACGTCGGCCTTGCCTTCCTCGAAGCTGCTGGCGTAATCCTTCAGCGCCTGCGTCACCGTGCCCTTGCCGTCAAGCGTGTTCTTGATGCCGAGGCCGTGCGCGACCTCGTGGAACATGGTGTCCTCGAAGAAGGCATCGAAGGTCACGTTGGCCAACTGGTCCTCGGCGATCAGCTGCTGCGCGATCGGCTTGAGGATGCGGTCGAACTTGGCGTGGATGACGTTCTCCAGCTGCAGGCGGCGCGTGCCCTTCTTCAGTTGCACCTGCTCGTCGTTCGGCAGGTTGATGGCGATGGTCTTGGGGCCGGCGTTGGCACTGCCGGCGTAGAAAACCGCGTTGTAGGCGTTGAGGTCGGCCGCGGAGCCGGGCCGCTCGGCCTTGTACTTGTCCGGTACCGGCAGGCCCTTCTGCAGCTCGGGCAGGAAGGCGGCGAAGCGCGCCAGCTTCTGGCTCCAGGCCTGGTCCTTGATCAGCACCAGGCCCTCGTAGCTGGCCTTGTAGCCGAACAGCTGGTCCTCGTAGGTCTCGATCGGGCCGATGACGATGTCCACCGGGTTGGTCTTCATGTCCATCCAGGCCAGGTCGCTGGGCTGGAACTCATCCGAGAGCAGGGCGTCGGCGCGCATCCGCAGGTAGTCGCCGAAGGCCTTGTCCTTGCTCAGCGGCGCGGCGCGGCGCAGCAGTTCGGCGGCCTTGGCCAACTCGTCCTGGTAGGCGACGTGGTAGGGCACGGTGATCAGCTTGCCCTCGGCGTCGAAGCGGATGAGCGTGTACCAGCTCTTCTTGTCCGGCAGCTCGGCGGCCTCGAACTCCTCCCTGGTCATCTCCGCCGGATAGAAATTGAGGCCGGGCGGACGCGGACCGACGCCGTCCACGAAGGGCTTGTCGTCGCCCAGCAGGTCCCAGGGCCCGTAGTTGAGCTCGACCAGGCGGCGGGTGTCGGGGTCGGCGGCCCTGGCCAGCAGTGCGTCGCGGTCGGGCCAGGTCTGCTGCCAGTAGATCGGGTTCATCACGTCGCAGGCCTGGACCAGCAGCGCCAGCATCTGCCGGTCCTGCGCGTCCATGCCCGACAGGTCGGCAGTCAGCGGCACACTGACGTAGTCGGCCAGCCGGCGAGTGGCGTAGGGGACCTCGGCGGCCGGCTTGGCCGAGGGAACCGGCGGAGGCGCCGCCTCCTTCTTGCAGGCGCCCAGCGACAGGGCGAGCAGGCAGGCCGTGGACAGGACGGTCAGGCGCATCGGCAGGCTCCGGGACGGTTGAACGCAGGATAGCGCGGTCCTCGGCCTCCGCAACGGGGGCGCTACAATACGGACATGGCCGCGACGACCTCCTGGGTGGACCACTTCCTGATCGCGATGCCGTCGCTGGACGACCCCCATTTCTCCCGCGGCGTGACCCTGGTGTGCCAGCACGACGACCAGGGCGCGATGGGCCTGGTGCTCAACCACCCTTCCGACCTGACCATGGCCGAGGTACTGCGGCAGATGGACATCGGCGGCGCCTCGGCGGAACTCGGTCGACAGCCGGTGCTGCTCGGGGGTCCGGTGCAGCCCGACCGCGGCTTCGTCCTGCACGAGGACGCCCGCGACTTCGGCCCGACGCTGCGCTTCGGCCGCGGCCTGGCGATCAGCACGTCCCGCGAAATCCTCGAAGCCCTTGCCCGTGGCGAGGGCCCGCGGGAGTTCGTATTGACCCTGGGCTATGCGGGTTGGGGTGCCGGCCAGCTCGAGCACGAGATCGCCCGGAACGCGTGGCTGACCGTGCCGGCCGACCGCGCGATCGTCTTCGACACGCCGATCGAGCGTCGCTGGCAGGCCGCGGCGTTCGCGCTGGGCGTGGACATCTCCGGCATGCCCGACACGGTCGGGCACGCGTGAACGAGGCCGAGGGCGCGGGCCGCGCCGAACCGGTGCAGACCCTGCTCGCCTTCGACGTGGGCGGCCGCCGCATCGGCGTCGCGGTCGGCAACACGGTGTCGATGAGCGCCCGTGAACTCGGCGTGCTGGACATGCGCGACGGCGGGCCGGACTGGCCGACCCTGGACCGCTGGATCCGCGAATGGCGGCCCAACCGCCTGGTGGTCGGCGACCCCGCGACCCTGGACGGCGGCGACCAGCCGGTGCGCGCGATGGCGCGCAGATTCGGCCGCGAGGCCGGCGCCCGCTACCGGTTGCCGGTCGAGCAGGTGGACGAGCGCACCAGTTCGATCGAGGCCGCGCAGCGTTTCGCCGCCGGCCGCGCCGCCGGGCAGCGCAAGCGCCACCAGGCCACCCAGCTGGACGCCGTGGCCGCCGCCATCATCCTCGAGCGCTGGATGCGCGAACCCGAAGCCCGCACCGTCCTGATCCCGGAGTCCGAATGAGCCCCGCGCCTTCCCTGCAACTGGCCGCCGACGGCCGCCTGCGCCACCTGCTGACCCTCGAGGGCCTGCCGGCGTCGACGCTGGAGGGGCTGCTCGCGGCCGCGGAAGTCATGCGGCCCAAGGCCGCGGGCGGCATCGCCCTGCGCGAGCGGCTGGCGGGACGCACGGTGTGCACGCTGTTCTTCGAGACCTCCACCCGCACCCGCAGCTCCTTCCACCTGGCGGCGACGCGGCTGGGCGCGGACGTGCTCAACTTCGACGTCGCCACCAGCTCCACCCGCAAGGGCGAGTCGGCGCTCGACACCATGCGCACGCTCGAGGCGATGGGCGTGGATGCCTTCGTCGTCCGCCACGCGCACAACGGCGCGGTGGCGGCGCTGGCCGAGGGCGCGCGCCGCGGCACCGCCTTCGTCAACGCCGGCGACGGCCAGAGCGCGCATCCCACCCAGGGGCTGCTCGACATGCTGACCCTGCGCCAGCGCAAGGGCCCGGATTTCTCGAAGCTGCGCGTCGCGATCATCGGCGACATCCGCCACTCGCGGGTCGCCCGCTCCGACCTGCATGCGCTGCGTACGCTCGGCGCCGCCGAGGTGCGCGTCTGCGCACCGGCCTCGCTGCTGCCCGGCCACGACGTGCTCGCCGGTTGCGAGGTGGTCGAACGCATGGACGAGGCGGTCGCGGGCGTGGACGCGGTGATGATGCTGCGGCTGCAACGCGAGCGGATGGAGGAAGGGCTGGTGCCCTCGCTGGAGGACTACTTCCGCGACTACGGCCTGGACGCCCGGCGGCTGGCGCTGGCCGCGCCCGATGCGGTGGTGATGCATCCGGGCCCGATGAACCGCGGGGTGGAGATCAGCGACGAGGTCGCCGACGGCGCGCAGTCGGTGATCCTGGACCAGGTCGCCAACGGCGTGGCGGTGCGGATGGCAGTGCTGCAGGCCGTGCTGGGCTGAACCGCAGCGCGCTCAGCGCGTGTCGACGCTGCCGTCCTTGTAGTCCCAGGTGCGGGTGATGTCGAGGATGTCGATGTCCTCCCCGGTCTTCGGCAGGGGCGCGAACGGACTGGAAAGATTGACCGCCTGCACCGCGGCTTCGTCGAGCAGCTTCTTGCCGCTCGAACGGTTGACCAGCACGCCCTTCACCTCGCCGTTGCGGCCGATGGACACGGTCAGGATCAGCCGCCCGGTCAGGCCGAGGCGCTGCGCCTCGCGCGGGTAGTTGAGGTTGCCGATGCGCTCGACCTTGGCGACCCAGGCGCGCATGTAGGCGGCGTACTCGTACTCCTGCGTGCTGGCGGTGATGAACTTCTTCTTCGGCCGCTTGGCGTAGAGCTGGCTGCTGATCTCGATCTCGGCGGCCAGGCGCGCCATCTCCGCGCTTTGCTCGATCAGCTCGCGGCCGGTCGGCAGCGGCCGCGGCGTGCTGTCCGGGTTCTCTTCCGGGGTCGGCACGCGGATGCGGCTCGCGCCGACGGTGGTGAGCAGGCGTTGCTCGGGCCGCGGCGCCGGTGGCGGCACCTGCGCCCGGAGGGCCTGCGGTGCGACACCGGGTTGAGTCTTGGGCACGCGTGCGCTCTGGTCCTCGCGCGGGCGCTGGACACGGTCGCTGTTGCCGC
Organism: uncultured Gammaproteobacteria bacterium; assembly: GCA_966250755.1. GTDB lineage: Bacteria > Pseudomonadota > Gammaproteobacteria > Xanthomonadales > Xanthomonadaceae > Arenimonas. Next base: position 6,108 of record CBININ010000067.1, read on the forward strand.
CGCCCTGGTTGCTGGACTGGGCCAGGAAGTCGGCCTGCTTGGGCGGTTCCGGGGTCGAGGTCTGGGTGAGGATGACGTCCAGCGTGGGCACCACCGGCGCGGCATCCTCCCGGCGGAAGGCCACGCCCAGCACCAGCACGCCGATCGCCACCGCCGACAGCACGGTGGTGGCGCTGAGCCGCTCGCGCGGCCCGATCTGCGGGCCGGGGCGCACGGCGGTCGGGGCGGGGAGAGCCACCGGGGCGTTCATTTCAGTCGCGGGCCGCGCGGCGGGCCTCGATGGCATCGAACAGCAGCCCGGCGATGTTCAGGCCGAACTGCAGGTCGAGTTCGCGGATGCAGGTCGGGCTGGTGACGTTGACCTCGGTGAGCCAGTCGCCGATCACGTCGAGGCCGACGAAGATCATGCCGCGCTTCTTCAGTTCCGGGCCGACGCGCGCCGCGATCCAGCGGTCGCGCTCGCCCAGCGGGCGGCCCTCGCCGCGGCCGCCGGCGGCGAGGTTGCCGCGGAACTCGTTGCCCTGCGGGATGCGCGCCAGGCAATAGGGCACCGGCTCGCCGTCCACCAGCAGGATGCGCTTGTCGCCGTCCTTGATCTCGGGCAGGTAGCGCTGGGCCATGGCGAGTTCACGGCCGCCTTGCGTCAAGGTTTCCAGGATCACGTTCAGGTTGGGCTCGCCGTCGCGCACCTGGAAGATGGAGCGTCCGCCCATGCCGTCGAGCGGCTTGAGCACACACAGCCCGTGGCTGGCGATGAACTCGCGCAGCACCGCGGCGTCGCGGCTGACCACCGTCGGCGGGCAGCAGTCGGGGAAGAGCAGGGCGGCGAGCTTCTCGTTCAGGTCGCGCAGGCCGCGCGGGTCGTTGACCACCAGCACGCCCTGCTCGCGGGCGAGGTCGAGCAGGATCGAGTCGTGCAGGTAGGCGCTGTCCACCGGCGGATCGGTGCGCATCAGCACCACGTCCATGTCGGACAGCGGCCGCAAGTCGGCCTTGGTCAATCTGTACCACCCCGAAGGGTCGTCTTGTACTGCAAGCGAAGCGAGGCGGCCGCAGGCGCGGCCGGCGACCGCCGACAGGCTGCCGGGCTCGACGTAGAACAGCCGGTGGCCGCGGCGTTGCGCCTCCAGCAACATCGCGAAGGTCGAGTCCTTGGCGATCTTGATCCCGGCGATGGGATCCATGACCACGGCGACGTTGAGAGGCATCCGGAAAATCCGCGCGCAAGCTGTCTGCCGCTAGCCTAGCAGGGCTGCCGGGACAACGTGCAGGGGGTCACGGAAAGCGCGCCGTTGCGCGTTCGTGCTTGACACTCCCGCGTTCGGCTGGGATATAAGACAGCTGCCAAACGCCGGAAACAGGCGTGACAGGCCGCGCACCGGGGAACCAGATGGAACAAAACAATCTCAGCGGCCTACGGGTCATGGTCATCGACGATTCGAAGACCATCCGCAGGACCGCGGAAACCCTCCTGAAGAAGGAGGGCTGCGACGTGGTGACGGCCACCGACGGTTTCGAGGCCCTGGCCAAGATCGCCGACCACCAGCCGCAGATCATCTTCGTGGACATCATGATGCCGCGCCTGGACGGCTACCAGACCTGCGCGCTGATCAAGAACAACCAGATGTTCAAGGGCGTGCCGGTGATCATGCTGTCGTCCAAGGACGGGTTGTTCGACAAGGCCCGCGGCCGCATCGTCGGCTCCGACCAGTACCTGACCAAGCCCTTCACCCGCGACGAGCTCCTCGCCGCGATCCGCAACTTCGTGGCCTTCGCCTGAGGGCGCCATGTCGAAGCGCCGTTCTTCCTTCGAAACCCTGCTCGACTACGAAGAGCGCTCGCTGGCGCACGTGCCCGGCCGCCCGGAGTCGATCGAGGCCGCCGGCCACTGGCGCGGCGTCGGGTTCCGGCTCGGCCAGCGCCGGCTGGTCTCGTCCTTCGACGAGGTGATGGAGATCCTGCCGATGCCGGCGGTGACGCCGGTGCCCGGCGCGCAGCCCTGGATGCTGGGCGTGGCCAACGTCCGCGGCACCCTGCTGCCGGTGGTGGACCTCAAGCAGTTCCTGGAAGGCGAGCGCACGGTGGTGCACGACGGCCAGCGCATGCTGGTGGTGCGGCAGTCCGGCGGCAACGTCGCCGTGCTGATCGACGAGCTCTACGGACAGCGCACCTTCAACGACACCCACCGGGCCGACGTGGCCGGTGAGGGCGACGGCCGTTACGGCCATTTCGTCAGCCAGGTGTACCGGCTGGCCGACACCAACTGGGCGGTGTTCAGCATGCAGACGCTGACGCGCACGCCTGAATTCCGGCAGGCCACCGTTTAGGCCGTTTTTGAATTTCTTCGAGGGGCGGGTGCAGTCATGAGCGTGAATGCCAGTTCGTTGCAGGGCCGGTTGTCCGGATTCGGCTTCAAGTTTTGGGGCGCCGTGCTGGTGTTGGCGCTGATCGTGTTCGCGGCCAACTTCGGCTACGCCGCCTACCTCCAGAACCAGGAAAACTCGGCCCGTACCCTGGCCGCGGAACTGCAGGTGCTCTCGCAGCAGCTCGCCAAGTACTCCCGCGAGGCGGTCGAGGGCGGCAACGCCGAATCCTTCGACGAGTTCAAGGCCACCAAGGACCGCAGCGCCACCATCGTCAACGCCCTGCGCAAGGGCGGCGAGGGTGTCCCGGGTTACGAAGGCAGCCTCAACCAGAAGGGCGTGGACGTCGCGCTCCGGAAGGTGACCACGGTCTGGACCAAGATGGCGGCCGACGCCGACCGCATCAGCCAGTCGGAAGAGCGCATCGTCAACCTCAGCGACACCGCCGCCGCCTTCAACGCCCGCATCCCGCAGATCTCCGCCCGACTCGACGAGGTGGTGCGTGCCATGTCGGACGCCGGCGCCCCGGCCTCGCAGATCAACCTGGCCAACCGCCAGATCGTGCTGGCCGACCGCATGAGCCGCCGCGTGACGGAAATCCTGGCCGGTGGCGATCGCGCCGTGACCGCCGCGGACGCGCTCTCGCGCGACTCCGCGGTGTTCAGCCAGGTGCTCGACGGCCTGAAGAACGGCAACGCCGAAATGAGCGTGGCCCGCGTCACCAGCACTGCCGCCATGGACGCGGTGAATGCGGTGGACAAGCTGTATGCCGACTCCCTGAAGGAAATGGACTCGATCCTGCAGGCGTCCACCGACCTGTTCGAGGTGCAGCAGGCCTCGGCCAACATCTCGCAGGATTCGAACGTGCTGCTCGAGGACAGCCAGAAGCTGTTCGACACCTTCGGCTCCAGCCTGGCGCGCGTGTTCCCGAACAACTTCTGGGCGATCGGCTCGGGCCTGGCGGCCCTCGCAGCCCTTGTCGGCCTCTACTTCGTGCAGCGCAAGCGCGACTTCGAGACGCTCAACAGCACCAAGGAACTCAACCAGCGCAACCAGGAAGCGATTCTGCGGCTGCTCGACGAAATGGGCAGCCTCGCCGAGGGCGACCTGACGGTGAAGGCGACGGTGACCGAGGAGATCACCGGCGCGATCGCGG
>CBININ010000068.1:0-9593 GCA_966250755.1 uncultured Gammaproteobacteria bacterium
CGTCGAGCGCGGCCAGCCGGTACAGGCCGGTGCCGCCGATCACGGCGAGGGCGATCGGTTCACTGGTTCCAGGCATAGATCCCCGGCAGGTTGCGGCCTTGCTCGTGGAAGTCCATGCCGTAGCCGTAGACGTAACGGTCGGGCACCTCGAGCGCGACGTAGTCGGCCTCGATGCCTTCCACGCGACGGTCGTGCAACTTTTCGCACAGGACCGCGATGATGACCTCGGCCGCGCCCTGGTCCTCGCACCAGTCGCGCACGGCCTTGAGCGTGTGGCCCTCGTCGAGGATGTCGTCGGCCAGGATCACCACGCGGCCTTCCAGCGGCGTCGCCGGCCGATGCAGCCAGGCCAGGCCGGACCCGGTGATGGCGCCGCGGTAGCGGGTCGCGTGCAGGTAGTCGAACTCCAGGTCGATGCCCATCTCCAGCGCCAGCCGCGAGGCGAACAGCATGCCGCCGTGCAGGATGGTCAGGAACACCGGGCGTTCGCCTTCGAGGTCCTCGCGCATCTCCACCGCGATGCGGGCGATGGCGGTCTCGATCTGGATTTCGTCGAACAGCCGATCGGACTGTTCGAGGGCAGTAGCGAGGTCGGTGGCGGACATCAGGCCACCTGCCCCGGCGTCCCGCGCGCGATGCCGAGCGCGTCGTGCGCGCCCTGGTAGCGTGCGTCGGCGAGCAGGCCCGACCAGCCCGCCGGGCCGCGGCCGAGCAGCGAGACGATGGCCGCGGCATTGGTGGTGGGGCGACGATCCATCGCGGCCAGCGAGTCGGCCACCAGCGCCGGCGGGCAGACCAGCACGATGTCGCAGCCGGCGTCCAGGTGCGCGTCGATGCGCGCGGCGACGCCGCCCACCGATTCCGCCGCCGCCATGCCGATGTCGTCGCTGAAGACCACGCCGCGGAATCCCATCTTCGCGCGCAGTATCTCGTTCATCCATTTGGGCGAGTAGCCTGCCGGCTCGGGCGCGACGGCCGGGTACACGACGTGCGCCATCATCACCGCGTCGGCGCCGGCGTCGATGCCGGCGACGAAGGGCACGAGGTCTTCCCGCTCGAGTACCTCGAGCGGGCGCGGATCGATCGCCTCGTCGAAATGGGTGTCCTCGAGCACCGAGCCATGGCCCGGGAAGTGCTTGAGCGTAGCCGCCATGCCGGCCGCGTGCATGCCGCGCACGTAGGCGCGGGTGAACTCGGCGACGACCCCGGGCTCGGCGTGGAAGGCGCGGTTGCCGATGGCGCGGTTGCCGCGGCCCAGGTCCACCACCGGCGCGAAGCTCAGGTCCACGCCGGTGGCGCGGATCTCGCTGGCCATCAGCCAGGCATGTTCCTCGGCAAGCCTCAGGGCGGCGGCGGGATCGCGCGCGTACTGCGCGCCGAAGTCTTCCAGCGGCGGCAGCGCGGCATAGCCGTCGCGGAAGCGCTGCACGCGGCCGCCTTCCTGGTCGACGCAAACCAGCTGCGGGCGCGGCGAGGCCTCGCGAATGGCTTGCGTGAGCTCGGCGACCTGCACGCGCGAGGCGAAGTTGCGGGTGAACAGGATGACGCCGGCGCAGCCCGGGTGCGCGATCCACTCGCGTTCCTCCGCCGCCAGTTCCTTCCCGGCGATTCCGATCACCAGCATCCGTTCGGCTCCTTCATTCGTGGTCCGCGGCAGGCGGGACGCTCGGATTGTAAACCCGATGGACGGCCCTGGCAGGCAGCCGGAGGCCGCCGTTCATCGCTCGAACAAGGCGATCGATTCGACATGCGCGGTCTGCGGGAACATGTCCATCGCCCCCGCCGCCACCAGGCGGTAGCCGCGCTCGCGCACCAGGAAGCCGGCGTCGCGCGCCAGCGAACCCGGGTGGCAGGACACGTAGACGATGCGGCGCACGCCCGCCAGCGGCAGCTGGGCCAGCACCTCTGCCGCGCCCGCGCGCGGCGGGTCGATCAGCAGCTTGTCGAAGCCCGCGCGCATCCAGGGCTCGCCGGACAGGTCCTTGGCGAGGTCCGCGGCATGGAATTCGACGTTCGTCAGGCCATTGCGACCCGCGTTCTCGCGCGCCCGCGCCACCAGGCCGGCATCACCTTCCACGCCGACCACCTGCCCCGCGCGGCGCGCGATCGGCAGGGTGAAGTTGCCCAGCCCGCAGAACAGGTCGAGCACGCGGTCCTGCGGCTGCGGATCCAGCAGTTCCATCGCGCGCGCGATCATTTTTTGGTTGAGACCCGCGTTGACCTGGATGAAGTCGAGCGGACGGAAGGCCAGCGTCAGGTCGAAGCCGGGGATCGCGAAGCTAAGGTCGACCTGCTCCGGCCACAGCGGTCGCACCGATTCCACGCCGCCGGGCTGCAGGAACAGCGCGAAACCGCTGTCCCGGGCGAAGCGCGTGAGGGCCTCGAGGTCGGCGGTCGACAAGGGCTCGAGGTGCCTGAACACCAGCGCCACCGGTCCGCCCCCGGCGATGAACTCGATCTGCGGAATCGTGCGCTTGCCCTCGAGGCCCTCCAGCAGCGCCACCAGTTCCGGGATGCGCGTGCCGAGCTCCGGCAGGATGGTGTGGCACTCCGACAATTCGGCGACCTTGCGCGGATCGAGCTCGCGGAAGCCCAGCAACACCCGTCCCTTCTTCTCCACGTAGCGCACCGAGAACCGGCCCTTGCGCCGATACCCCCAGGCCTCGTCCACCAAGGGATCGAGTACCGTCGCCGGCAAAACATGGCCGATGCGCGCGAAGTTTTCCTGCAGCACGTGCTGCTTGGCGGCGATCTGCTGCGCCTGCCCGAGGTGCTGCAGCACGCAGCCGGCGCAGACGCCGAAGTGCTTGCAGCGCGGCGCGATCCGCTCGGGCGAGGCCCGCAACACCTCGATCGCCTCGCCCTCGTCGAAATTGCGGTTGCGCCCGGTCTGCCGCACCCGCACGAGTTCACCAGGCAGCGCACCGGCCACGAACACCGCCTTGCCCTCGACGCGCCCCACGCCCCGCCCGTCATGCAACAGGTCGGTGACCTCCACCTCGAACTCCCGCGGAGCCTGGTTCCTGCGCGATCGCGACACGTGCGGCACTCACTGAAAAGGCCGCGAAGTTTACCGCTTTTCCCACCTTAACCCCGGGGAATGGGGGCGATCCCGCCCGGCCGGTTTCGGCCGATGGGTGGGGGTCTCCGGCGGGACTCTCGGCGACAGGGATGTCGCCGAGAAGCCTACATGGACGTACTCGCGGCGTGTCCCGACGGGGACCACCGCCCAGCGGCCGAAACCGGCCGCGCCGGAAACATCAACCTACTTCTGCTTCCAGTTCGCACTCTCGTCCTGATACCACCAGCCAGCATGCGCACTAGCGACCCACTGCCGCGCAAACGTATCCCGGATCTGCCCCTCCCATTCCGGATGCCCGTTCGCCACCGCGATCTCCCGATACACCGCCTTGCGGTCGCGGTTGTCCTCGGCCACCGCCTGATTGACCGCGACGCGGTCCTTCAAGGCCACCTTGGCGGCATCGCGCACCACCACCAGCCCGTCCTTGGTGAAGCCCAGCGCGCCGCTGTCGAAATGCGCCTGCAGCTGCCCCTGGAAGCGCTCGGCCATGCGCGCCTGGATCGCCTGGATGGCCGGCGTGCGGATGGTGATGTCGACGTCCTGCGCCTGGGCGTCGCCGATGATCAGCGACAGCGGATTGAAACTCGGCAGGTTCCAGGCCTGCGGCGGCTTGGCCGGCGCCGGCGCGCTGGAGCCGGGCTCGTCGCCGATGACCTTGTCGACGAACTCCTCCGCGGCCTGCTGGGCTTCCGCGGCCGGGAAGTAGATGTTGATGTTCACGCAGGCGGCCAGCACCACCACGCCCGCGGCGAGCCAGGGGATCAGCAACTTGCGCATGGTCGAACTCCTCGTGTGTGTCTGGGTGGGATGGCTAGTCGATGATCGGCGCGCCCTGCCCGCTGGTCGCCGCGCGAAGGCGCGCCACCAGCGTGGGCCAGTCCACCCGGCGGCGGAAGCCGACGACCTGGATGCGGGGCAGGCCCGAACCTTCGACGATGATATAGCCATCGCCGGCTGAACCAATGCCCGCCATGGTGCAGACGTTCTCGCGCAGCTGGCAGCCCAGGCCGATGCGCGCGTAGCCGAAGTCCTCGAAGAAGGACAGCGCCTTGGCCTGCAGGCCGCCGGCGATGCCGCTGCCGCCGACCTCGGAGATGCCGCGCACCGCGCGCTGGCTGATGCGCTGCTTGCCCTTCCACGCGGAATCGGTCTGCAGGCGCGCGTCGAAGCTCACCGGCGCCCAGTCCACCAGGCGCAGGCCGTCGATGCGCCCGTCCAGCCGCCCGGTGATCTGGCCGAAGCCGAACACCTTGGTCAGCGGCTCGAGGTCCAGGTCCTCGATCGCGACATCGGCCGACAGCGTCGGCGCCACCGCGAAAGGCCGCTCGAGCACCAGATTGTCCATCGACAGGCGCCCGCCGAACATCTGCATCTGCAGGGCGCCGTCGATGGCGAGGACGTCGTTTTCGTAGCGCGCGGACGCGATCTGCCCGCCCACGGTGCCGGTGAAGGCCGGCCAGCCGAGTCGCTGGGACAGGCTGGCGAGGTCGAGGTCGTCCACGCCGAGGCCGAACTGGAAGCGCGCACCGGCCTCGCCCTTCGGCGCCTGCCAGCGCAGGTGGTCAAGCCTGAGTTTGCCGCCGAGGGCGTCCACCGCCACCGGCGCGCTCAGCCGCAACTCGCCGCCCGCGCTGTCGAAGGCGAATCGCGCCGGCCCCAGGCCGATGCCGAACAGCGCGCCGCTGTCCCAGCGCAGCGCGCTCGGATGCGCGCCGGCGCCGCGGGTCCAGGCCAGGTCGCCGTCCACGCCGGCGAGGGTGAAGCGCGCCTTGGCGTCCACCGCGTTGACCTTCGTGAGCGTGGCCTGCAGGGATTGGAAGCTGCCCTCGCGCAATGCGAGCAAAGCCCGCACCTGGCCGGCAAGCAGCAGGTCGCCGAATCCCGCCGGCGCCAGCACGCCGCTGAAGTAACGATCGCGCGCGGTCGACAGGTCGGGCAGTTCGACCTGCAGGTCGAGCGAGTGCAGCGACGAGGCCGCATCCAGCGTGCCGGAGCCCGTTGCCACCAGCACCGCAGGGTCGCGCCATTCGATGGCCGGCAGCGTCCAGGGCGCCTCGCCCTGCCGAAGCGCCTGCACATGGATGCCCACGCCCGAGGCCGGGAACTGGGTGTAGGCACGCTCGTACAGCAATTCGCCCGCGCGTACCTGCAGGCGTGCGTCGACTTCGGTGCGCTTGCCACGCTCGACGTAGCCGACCTGCAGGCGTCCGGCCAGGCCGGCCGCCGCCAGCAGGCCGTCGGGCGTTTCCAGGCCGAGTTCGCGCACCTGCAGGTCGGTTCCGACGCGGAAGTCGCCGCCGTCGGGTGCGTCCACGGTCACCTCGCCCGCCAGTTGGCCGCCGGACCACTTGCCCTCGGCCCACAGGCCACCCAGGAAGGCGCCCAGCCAGGCCACCGGCACCTTGTCCAGGCGGACGCGGTGGCGCGAGTCCAGCGCGGCCTCGCTGCGGTAGACGATGCGCGCGCCGTGCGCATCCAGGGTTGCCACGGTGGCGCGCGGCGTGAACGCGATCGCCAGCTGCTGCGTCTTGCCCCCGCCGGCGACGGCGACCGGCCCCGCGCATTTCCAGCCATCCGCACCTTCGCGACGCAGGGGGCATTGCCAATCCAGTCCCAAAGCCTTGTAGGAAAGTACTGGAAAATCCAGTGACTTCGCCTGCAGGCGCAGTCGGCCTTCGTCGGCGCCACGCGGCCACTCCAGGCGCGCGGAGACCTGTTCCAGCGTGCCCGCGCCGCTGCGGATCGCGGCGATGCGGGCATCGAGCACCTGCGCGCGCGTGGGCAGGGCCGCCACCAGGACGAGCCAAGCGACGATCTTGATGCTGGTCGCGCCAATCCGCATGCTCGCCAGCATAGTCGCTTTCGCCGAGCGTCCCGTGAGCCTTCGATGAGTGCCGAACCGATCCGCCTGCTCCTGGTCGAGGACGACCCGATCAGCCTGGACTTCCTGTCCGAGGCGCTGGCGGGGGTGCCGGCGATCGTGGACGCCGCCGGCGACATCGCCTCGGCCACCTGGCTGGCGCGCGACCGCCCCTACGCGCTTTGGCTGTTGGACGCGCACCTGCCCGATGGCGGCGGCCTGGATTGCCTGCGCGCCCTGCGCGTGCTCGCGCCGACGCCGGCACTGGCGGTGACCGCCAGCAACGAGCGCGCCGTCCTGGACGGCCTGTGCGCGGGCGGTTTCCTCGAGGTGCTGGTCAAGCCGGTGTCGGTTCTGCAGGCGCAGTCCACCGTGAGGCGCCTGCTGGGCCTGCGTGCCGGCGGCGTGCGCGAGCCGGCGGCGGACTTCAAGCTGCCGGTCTGGGACGAGGATCGCGCGCTCGCCGCGCTGGGGGGCAAGCACGAATCGCTGGCGCGCTTGCGGCGGATGTTCCTCGACGAGTTGCCGGGACTTCAAGAACAGGTGCGCGCCGCTTGCGCGCGCCGCGACGCGGCGATGGCGCGCGCGGTGCTGCACAAGCTCAAGGCCGGCTGCGGCTTCGTCGGCGCGCTGCGGCTGGGCCAGGCGGTGGAGTCGCTGTCGCGCCTGCCGCATGACGGGCGGGCGCTGGCGGATTTCGAACACGCGGTGCGCGACGCCCTGCTGGCCGGGCCCACGCCGCCGGAGCCGGCTCAGTCCTGATCGGCGGCGCGCGGGCGTACCCGCGCCAGGTCGTCGAGCAGGCCCCAGGACTTGAGCGTGCCGCCGCCCAGCGCGGCCTCGAGCACGCCCCGCAAGGCGCGCCGCAATTCCGGCAAGGCCGCCGCCTCGGGCTCGGCGTCTGCCGCCAGGGCGAGCAATGCCGCGCCCGACACGGTGCCGCCGCCGCGGCGAGGGTCCGGCACTGGGCCTGCCTCGGGATCGAGCCGGTAGCGCCGGGCGGGGTCGAGGACCTCGCCCGCCTCGAGTTCCGCCCAGGGCAAGCCGAGGCCGATGGCCTCCAGCAAGTCGCGTTCGAATCGCCGCAGCGCCCATGCCAGGTTGGGCGCGCTGGCCAGTTCGCCGCGCACCCGCGCGTACAGCGCGTGCAGGGCTGGCGCGGCGTCGTTGCGCGGTGACAGCCGCAAGGTGAGTTCGTTGACGTAGAAGGCCGCCAGCAGGCGGTCGCCGGCCAGCACCGGCGCCACGTCCACCGCCTCGGCCTGCAGCAGCCGCGCGAGCTCGCCGCGCGGCAGGTAGTCCGCGCGGATGGATTGCAGCGGTTGCAGCGCGGCGCGCAGCGGATGGCGCTTCGGGCCGGTAAGGCCGCGCGCGACCACGCCGACGCGGCCGTGGTCGCGGGTCAACAGTTCGACGATGACGCTGGTTTCGCGCCAGGCCCGCGCGTGCAGCACGAAGGCCGGCTGCGCCTCGACGCGCATGGCCCTATTCGGTGTAGCCGAAGCGGCCGAGCGCCGCCTCGTCGTCCGACCAGCCCTCGCGCACGCGCACCCAGGTCTCGAGGAAGACCTTGCGGTCGAACAGGCGCTCCATGCCGATGCGCGCGCCGGTGGAGATGGCCTTCATGCGCTCGCCGCCCTTGCCGATGACGATCGCCTTCTGGCTCTCGCGCTCGAGCCAGATGACCGCGGCGACGCGAAACAGCGCGCCGTCCTCCTCGAACTTCTCGATCTCGACCGTCGCCGCATACGGCAACTCGTCGCCGAGCCGCAGCATCAGCTGCTCGCGCACCAGCTCGCCGGCGAGGAAACGCTGGCTGCGGTCGGTGATCTCGTCCTCGCCGTAATGCGGATCGGACTCCGGCACCAGGGCGAGCAGATCCTTCACCAGCGCCTCGGTGCCCTTGGACTTCAGCGCCGAGATCGGGTGCACGGAGACGAACTCGCGGCCGGCGGTTACCTCGGTGATGAAGGGGAACAACTTCGTCTTGTCGGCGAGTTTGTCCACCTTGTTGATCACCAGGACCACCGGCACGCCGGACTTGGACAGCGCGGCATGCGCCAGCCCGTCGTCGTCGGTCCAGCGACCGGCCTCGACCATCAGGATGGCGGCATCCACGTCCTCGACCGCGCCGCGGGCGGCGCGATTCATGTAGCGGTTCATCGCCCGCGCCTGCTTGCCGTGGATGCCGGGCGTGTCCACCAGCATCAGCTGGCCGGCCTGAAAGGTGGCGATGCCGAGCAGCCGGTGGCGGGTGGTCTGCGGCCGTGGCGAGACGATGCTCACCTTGGCGCCGACCAGGGCATTGATCAGGGTGGACTTGCCGACGTTCGGGCGGCCGAGCACGGCCACGGTGCCGGCGCGGAACGGGGCAGCGTCGATGGGATGGCTCATGGCCGCGCCTCACGGCGGGCGGCCAGTTGCTCGAGCACCGCGGCCGCGGCGGCCTGCTCGGCGCTGCGCAGGGAACTGCCCTGTCCCTCGGCCTCGAGCGGCGGCTCCGGGATGCGGCAGCCGACGCGGAACACCCGCGCGTGCTCCTCGCCCTCGGCTTCGATCAGGTAGTAGTCCGGTCGCGCCGACTGCCGCGACTGCAGCAGCTCCTGCAGGCGGGTCTTGGCGTCCTTCTCGACCTTGCCGATCGGCAGCTCGTCGATCAGCGGCAGGAACCAGGTCAGCACGCGGGCCTTGCAGGCTTCGAATCCGGCGTCGAGGTGGATGGCGCCAACCACCGCCTCGAGGGCATCGGCGAGGATCGAATCGCGGCGGTGGCCGCCGCTCTTGAGCTCGCCCGGGCCGAGCTCGAGCATCGAGCCCAGGTCGAGCCGACGGGCGAGCTCGGCGAGGGTGGATTCGCGCACCAGGCTGGCGCGGGCGCGGGTCAGCTGGCCTTCGTCGGCCTTGGGCCAGCGCGCATGCAGGGCCTCGGCCACGATCAGGTTGACCAGGGCATCGCCCAGGAACTCCAGGCGTTCGTTGTTGGACGCCCCGACGCTGCGATGGCGCAGCGCCTGGCGCAGCAAGGCAGGGTCGGCGAAGCGATGGCCGACCGGATCAGTCACCGGCCGTCGCGCTGCCGATCCGCACGGTATGCTCGAACTTGACCACGAAGTCGATGTTGTAGATGAAGGGCTTGCGGACCTCGTACTTCATGTTGAGCATGTTGCCGGTGGTCTTGTCGCGGACCACCTTGGCGTCCTTGCCGGTCACGCTCTCGACGTAGCCGACGTTGAACTGGCGGTCGAGCGCCCGGCGGATGGCGGTGGGATCCGGGTTGTTGGGCGAGGCGTCGGCGGCGACGGTGTTCATGGCCTTCACCACGCCGTAGTACTCGCTGTACGCCGGGCCGAGCACCATGCCCATGTAGGCGAAGAAACCCGCCACCACCAGCACGATGATGAAGCCGATCAGGGTGATGCCGCGTTGCCTGCTGGCCTGGACCTTCATGGTTTTCCCCTTCCCCGTCTTGGAACGTCAGTGGATGGTATCGCCCACCCGCGAGGTGTTGAACCCCTTGTTGCAGAACCAGCCTTCGCAGTTGAGCCAGATGATCATAGCGCGGCCGACCAGGTTTTCCTCCGGCACGAAGCCCCAGCCGCGGCTGTCGTCGCTGTGGTCGCGGTTGTCGCCCATGGCGAAGTAGTGGCCGGC
>CBININ010000069.1:0-9579 GCA_966250755.1 uncultured Gammaproteobacteria bacterium
GCGCGCCCTGCGACCAGCCGCGGGCCTCGCGCAGTTCGCGCAGGCGGTTGATCACTGGTAGCGCCTGGCGATGAAGATCTTGGCGATGCCGTAGACGATGCACAGCAGCGGGAACACCCAGATCATCGCCACCTTGGAAGGGATGTCGATGAGCTTGGCGGTCTGCAGGAAGCCCAGCGCCAGGTACAGGCCGCTCACCAGCAGCCCGGCGATGGAACCGGATTCGAGTTCGATCCGCCGCTGCATCTCGTCCGAGTCGCGCACGTAGCGCACGAACGCGCGCATCACCCACAGCACGAACAGGGCCGGGAACAGCGCCACCACCACCTTCAACCAGGTGGCGTCGACCATGCCCAGCACGCGCTTCCACGCCAGCATGGACAGCACGTACGCGGCCATCGCCGGCCAGACCTCGCGCTGGTAGCGGCGCGAGAGGCGCTTGGGCACGGCGTCGCTCATGTCGGGGGTGAACCAGAGCAGGGCCGCGGCGAAGCCGAGGCCGACCCCGAGGCCGGTCACCAGCCCGAGGATGCGATCGGGCCAGCCCCAGGCCAGGGCGTGGGCCAGCCAGGCCAGGCCCAGGAAGGCGGCGCCGCCGGCGAGGGCGGCCAAGGCCTTGCGGCGGCAGGTGGGCAGGGGTTCGGAGGGGGCCATGGCTGGTGTCAAGGTTGCTTGACAGGGAAGGTAAGGCAGTCCGCCACCCCTGTCAAGCACCCTTTACACCGAGGCGACCTACTTGCTGCTGACGTACTTCTCGCGGCGGATGTGCGGCACCGGCAGGCCGGCGGCCTTCAGGGACTCGAAGCAGGCGTCCACCATGTTGGGGGTGCCGCACAGGTAGGCGATGTCCTGGGCCGGGTCGGGGGCGAACGTGGCCAGCGCCTCCTGCACGTAGCCGCGGCGCACGTCCGGCGCGGGCGCCGCCGGCAGCTCGCGGCTGAAGCAGGGCACGAAGCGGAAGCGCGGGTGCGCCGCCGCGAAGGCGACGAAGTCTTCCCCGTAGATCAGCTCGGCCGGGGTGCGGGCGCCGAACAGCAGCACCACCTCCACCTCGCGCTGGGCCATGGCCTGGGCCAGCTGCGGCAGCATGGCGCGGTAGGGGGTGACGCCGGTGCCGGTCGCGATCAGCAGGTAGCGGCGGTTGGCGTCGGCCGGCATCAGGCAGAAACGCCCGTAGGGGCCGCTGGCCTGGATCTGCTGGCCCTCGTCCAGGGCCTCGAACAGCGCGGTGGCGGCGCCGCCGGCGACGAAACTCACCGCGATCTGCACCGACTCGCCCGGCCCCAGCGCGTGGTCGTGCATGGTCGCCAGCGAATAGCTGCGCTTGGTCGGCGTGCCGTCGGGATAGTTGAAGTGGACCTGGATGAATTGTCCCGGCACGAAGTCCAATGGCAGGCCATCGTCGCGCACGAAATCCAGGTGGCGGACCGTCGGGGCGATCATGCGGCTGCCCACCAGCCGCAAGGGAAACAGGTTCGCCACGAATGCTCCGGTCAGCGCGAAAGTCCGAGCGCCTATAATAAACGGCTGGCGCGGGCACCGTTGTCTTCGCCGCCTTCACGACCGGAATCCCCATGCCCACGCCCGCGCTCCAGGTGGACTCGCTCCGCAAGACCTACGACAACGGCGTGGAGGCCCTCAAGGGCGTCTCGCTGTCGGTGGCCCCCGGCGACTTCTTCGCCCTGCTCGGCCCCAACGGCGCCGGCAAGTCCACGCTGATCGGGGTAGTGAGTTCGCTGGTCAACGCCAGCGCCGGCCAGGTCGAGGTGTTCGGCGTGGACATCGCCGCGCGCCGTTCGGAAGCCATGCGGCTGATCGGGCTGGTGCCGCAGGAAATCAACTTCAACATGTTCGAGACCCCGCTCGACATCCTGGTCAACTACGCCGGCTTCTACGGCGTGCCGCGCGAGCTCGCGCTGGTGCGCGCCGAGGAGGAACTCAAGGCCGCGCAGCTGTGGCCGAAGGCGCGGATGATGAGCCGCACCCTGTCGGGCGGCATGAAGCGCCGGCTGATGATCGCCCGCGCGATGATGACGCGGCCGCGGCTGCTGATCCTCGACGAGCCCACCGCCGGCGTGGACATCGAGATCCGCCGCGGCATGTGGAAGTCGCTGCGCGAGGTCAATGCCGCCGGCACCACCGTCATCCT
The DNA here is from genome assembly GCA_966250755.1 of uncultured Gammaproteobacteria bacterium. Taxonomy (GTDB): domain Bacteria; phylum Pseudomonadota; class Gammaproteobacteria; order Xanthomonadales; family Xanthomonadaceae; genus Arenimonas. Next base: position 2,150 of record CBININ010000069.1, read on the forward strand.
CACCACGCACTACCTGGAGGAAGCCGAGAGCCTGTGCCGCAACCTGGCGATCATCGACCGCGGCCAGATCATCGAGTCCGGGCCGATGAAGGCGCTGCTGGCCAAGCTCGACGTCGAGGGCTTCGTGTTCGACATCGAGGGCACCCTGCCGGCCGAGTTGCCGCAGGTGGCGGGCGTGCAGTGGCAGGTGCCCAACGACCACACCCTGGAGCTGGAGATGCCGCGCAGCCTGGACCTCAACGGCGTGTTCGCCGCGCTGTCGGGCGCCGGCATCCGGGTGCGCTCGATGCGCACCCAGAGCAACCGGCTCGAGGAGCTGTTCGTGCGGCTCACCGGCGAGAACAAGGTGGCCATCGACAAGGCGGCCGCGGCCGCGGGAGCCAAGGCATGAACGAGTCCGTCGTGGCGGCCGCGCCGGCCGCGCACCCGAACCTGGTGGCGATCAAGACCATCGCCCGCCGCGAGGTCGCGCGCATCCTGCGCATCTGGGGCCAGACATTGGTACCGCCGGCGATCACCATGACCCTGTACTTCCTGATCTTCGGCCAGCTGATCGGCTCGCGGATCGGCGACATGGGCGGCTTCAGCTACATGGACTTCATCGTGCCGGGCCTGGTGATGATGGCGGTGATCCAGAACGCCTACGGCAACATCAGCTCGAGCTTCTTCGGCGCCAAGTTCGGCCGCCATGTCGAGGAGTTGCTGGTCAGCCCGATGCCCAACTGGGTCATCCTCGGCGGCTACGTCGCCGGCGGCGTGCTGCGCGGCCTGATGGTCGGCGCGATCGTGCTGGTGATCGCGATGTTCTTCACCCACGTGCGGGTGCCGCACCCGGTCGTCACCGTCGCCACCGTGCTGCTGGGCGCGACCATCTTCTCGCTGGCCGGTTTCGTCAACGCCGTCTACGCCAAGAAGTTCGACGACATCGCCATCATCCCGACCTTCATCCTCACGCCGCTGACCTACCTGGGCGGCGTGTTCTACTCGGTGCGGGTGCTGCCGGAGTGGGCCGAGCAGGCCACCCACCTCAACCCGATCTTCTACATGGTCAACGCCTTCCGCTACGGCCTGCTCGGCGAGGGCGCGATGGACATGCCGCTGTGGAGCGCCTTCGTGGTGATGCTGGGCTTCGTGGTGGTGCTGACCTGGCTGGCGCTGCGGCTGCTGACGAAAGGCGTGGGGCTGCGCAGTTGACCGCGTCTGCGGTCCGCGTGTCCCTCATGGTCCTGATGACCGTGCTGATGGCATGGTTTTGCCGCCAACAACTGGCCGCGGGAGTGACCTCGCTGCAACACGGCTGGCTCGAGTCGCGACGCGAGGAGCAGCCGATTCGCTTCTGGCTCATCTGGTCCCTCTGGGTCGCGATCGTCGTGATGCTGGCGTTCGGCACGGTCAAGGTGGCCTGGCTGGAAGCCACGCGGCCGCCGCGACCCTTGAGCGAGAAGGAGTGGTTCAGCCTGGCGATCGTGGCCCTCGTGATCGTGGTGTTCGCAGCCGCGCGCTTCGGCCCGCTGCTGTGGCGCCGCGGCAACCCGCTGGTGCACTGGCGCGAACTGCGCCGTGAACGAGAGCTGCGCGAGCAGATCCGGGGACTGTTGCCCCGGCCCACGCCACGGGTGTTTGACGCCAGCCTGGAGGATTTCGCCCGTTTCGCGGAACTCGAGTGGCTGGAGGACATCCTCGTCCACCTCAGCCTGCAGCCGGAGCCTCGCGATTTCGAACGCGCCGCCAACGAGACGGATCGCGACGAGGACGGCGCCGATCCGTCCGCACCGCCGCCCTGACCGGGCAATCGCGCGAGGGTCTCAATCGGGCCGCGGCTGCAGGCTCTCGGTATGTGCCACGCACTTCCAACCTTCATGGAAGCGCACCCACGTGGAGGAGTCCACCGCGACCTCCTGCATGGTCCTGCCATCCCGTTCCACGGACTGCGCGGCGCGGTAGGTCGCAATTGCCACGTCGGTGCGGGGGAACACCACTCGCATGTCGCTCAGGTCGAAGCCGACCAGGCGGTGTCGGTCGCTGCGTGCCATGGTTTCGTAGCCGGCATGGTCGAACTGCATGGCGCCGTGGCCGCTGACCATCAGCGCCGGCTCCGACAGCATGGCGGTGGCGACATTGGGTTTGCCGTCGACCATGGATTGCCAGAAGGCGTGCTCGAGGCGTTCGATTTCCTGCTGCTGCATCGAATGGTCCATCGTCGGTCTCCTGAGTGGATGCCCCCGAAGATGTAGCAGCCAGACACGCAGTGGCAGATTAACTGCCGGGCTTGCCGCCGTTCAGCCTAGCCGGGCACGGCACCGTGGCCCCGGCCAAGCTTGCGCGCCATCCATCCACCGAGGTCATCGAGCACGGTGAACGCCGCCGGAATCACCAGCAGCGACAGCAGCGTGGACGTGACCAGGCCGCCGATCACCGCGATCGCCATCGGCGCGCGGAAGCTGGAGTCGCCGGAGAAGCCCAGCGCGATCGGCATCATGCCGGCGGCCATCGCCAGCGTGGTCATGATCACCGGCTGCGCACGCTTTCGGCACGCGTCCACCAGCGCGTCGTGCTGGGTCATGCCGTGCTCGTCCTCGGCCATCACGGCATAGTCGACCAGCAGGATGGAGTTCTTCGACGCGATGCCGATCAGCATCAGCAGGCCGATCAGCGCCGGCAGCGACAGCGCGTTCTGGGTGATCAGCAGCGCGCCGAAGGCGCCGCCGGCGCACAACGGGACCGCGGTCAGGATGGTCAGCGGCATCAACGCGTGGTTGAACAGCAACAGCAGCACCATGTAGATGCACACCAGGCCGGCGACCATGGCGATGGCGAAGCCGATGAACAGCTCCACGAACACCTCGGCGTCGCCGGTGTTGAGGAAGCTCACGCCCGGCGGCAATGCGGCCACGCTCGGCAGCTTCTGCACCTCGGCCATGACCTCGCCCAAGGGCCTCCCGTTGAGCTCGGCGGTGAAGGTGACGTTGCGCTGGCGCTGATAGCGGGCGATCTGCGAGGGGCCGCTGGCCATGGTGATGTCGGCCACCGCGGCCAGGGGCACGGTCCCGTTCTTGCCGGGCACGCGCAGCGCGCCGATCAGCTCGGGGTCGGCCAGCGCGGCCTCGGGGAAGCCGACGCGGATGGGGATCTGGCGCTCCGGCAGGTTCAACTTCGCCAGCCGCTGGCGGTAGTCGCCGGCGGTGGCGATGCGCGCGGCCTCGGCGATGTCGGCGGTGGCCACGCCGAGGTCGGCGGCGCGCTCCGGGCGTGGCGTGATCACCAGTTCCGGCCGCAGCAGCGAGGCCGAGGACGAGATGCTGCCCAGGCCCGGGATCGTGCGCAGGTCGCGCTCCAGCGCCTGTGCGGCGGCATCCAGCCGCGCGGCGTCGTCGCTGGCCAGCACCAGCTGCATCAGCTCGCCGGGCTCGGTGCTGATGTAGCTGATGCGCGCGCCGGGCAAATCGGCCAGGCGGGCGCGGGCGTCGCGCTCCAGGTCCTTCTGCTCGCGGTCGCGATCGTCGGCGGAGCCCCAGTCGAGCACCAGCGTCGCCTTGCGCGGCTCGCCGACGCCGGTCTTGGACGGGTCGCCGATGTCGATCGTGCTGCCGACGGTGGTGTACACGTGCTTGAGTTCGGGAATGCCGGCCAGCTTGGCGCGCGCCACTTCCACCAGCGCGACCGTGTCCTGCAGCCGGGTGCCGGGCGGCAGCTCGATGCTCAGGTTGCTGCGACCCTGATCGGCGGTGGGGATGAAGGTCGCCGGGATGAAGGGCACGATCGCCAGCGAGGCGACGAACAGCGCGAAGGCGATCCACAGCGTCGCCGCGCGATGCCGCAAGGCCCGGTCCACCCAGCCCAGGTACCAGGTCATCAGCCTGGTGTCGCCGGTGGCCACCGGATGCGCCTTGAGCTGGTAGGCCGCCATCATCGGCGTGAGCAGGCGCGCGACCAGCAGCGAGAACACCACCGCGGTGGCCGCGGTCCAGCCGAACTCGCGGAAGAACTTGCCCGGGATGCCCGGCATGAAGGCCACCGGCACGAACACCGCCGCCAGCGTGAGCGAGGTGGCGATGACCGCGGTGCCGATCTCGTCGGCGGCGTCGCGCGCCGCATCCAGCGGTGTCTTGCCCATGCGCAGGTGGCGCACGATGTTCTCGATCTCCACGATCGCGTCGTCCACCAGGATGCCCACCACCACCGAAAGCGCCAGCAGGGTGATCAGGTTGAGCGTGAAACCGAAGGCCCACATCACCGCGAAGGTCGGGATGATCGACAGCGGCAGCGCCACCGCGGAAATCCAGGTCGCGCGCCAGTCGCGCAGGAACAGCCAGACCACCAGCAGGGCGAGCAGCGCGCCCTCGTACAGCATCGTCATCGACGATTCGTAGCTGCGCTCGGCCTCCTCCACCATCGAGTTGACCAGCTCGAAGCGCAGGTCCGGGTGCTCGGCCTTGAGCTTGTCCAGCGCCGCGCGCACGCCCTCGGCGACGTCGATCTCGCTGGAACCGCGGGTACGCGAGAGCGAGAAGGCCACCACCGGCTTGCCGTCGAACAGCGCCACCTGGGTCGGATCCGCCGCCGCGTCGGTGATCGTGGCGAGCGAGGCCAGTTTCAGCGAGCGGCCGTCCGGGAGCGCGATCAGGAAGTCGCGCAGCGCCTGCGCATCCTCCAGCGTGCCGACCGTGCGGATCACCTGCCGGCTGCCGGCGAGTTCCGCCTTGCCGCCCGGCCGTTCCGCCTGCACGCGCGCCAGCTGCTGCGACACCTGCCCCGCGGTCACGCCCCAGGCTTGCAGCGCCTGTGGATCGAGGTCGACGCGGATCTCGCGGTCCACGCCGCCCGCTCGTGTCACCAGCGCCACGCCCGGAACGCCGTACAGCGCCTTGCTGATGTCGCGGTCCACCAGCCAGCTCAGCTCGTCGGTGCCGCGCACGTCGGAAGCCACCGCAAACGTCATCAGGCTGCCGCCGATATTGATCTTGGCGACGATCGGCTCCTGGATGTCCTGCGGCAGGTCCGCGCGCACGCGCTTGACCGCATCGTTGACGTCGTCGAGGGCGGTGTTGAGGTCGGTCTCGAGCACGAATTCGATCGCGGTGTTGCTGCGGCCCTCGGTGACCGTCGTCATCACCCGCTTGACGCCCTGGATGGTCGCCACCGAGTCCTCGACCTTGCGCGCGACCTCGGTCTCCAGCTGGCTGGGCGAGGCGCCGGGCAGCTGCACGTCCACCGTCACCATCGGGAAGGCGATGTCGGGGAAGCGCGCGATCGGCAGCGCGTGGAAGCCCCAGAGGCCGGCCACGCACAGCACGAAGAACAGCATCAGCGACGGCAGCGGGCGCTTGATCGCCCAGGCGGAGAAATTCACGGCGTGCCGCTCGTCTTGTTGAGCGGCGGGGGCGTCGGCGCGGCCACCACCTTCACCCGGTCGCCCTCGCCGAGGAAGCCGGCGCCGCGCTCGACCACCTGCGCGCCGGCGGCCAGGCCGGAAATGATCTCGATGCGCTCACCCAAGGTCGCGCCGGTGGTGACGCGCTGCCGATGCGCGATGCCCTGCGCGTCCACCGTGAACACGTAGGCGTAGCCGTCGCGCATCACCACCGAGGCCGCCGGCACCGTCAGTCCCGGCGAGGCGTCGGACAGGATGCGGCCGCGCACGAAGGCGCCGACGGTCAGCGCGCCGGGCTCGGGCAGGTCGACGTAGGCGGTGCCGGTGCGGGTGGCGGCGTCCACGCCGGGCGACACCGCGCGCACGGTGCCGGCGACCTCGCCGCGCGGACCCTGCACGTGGGCCTGCGCGCCGACCTGCACGCGCGCGAGCTCGGCCTCCGGCAGATCGGCGCGCCACTCGAGGCGGCCGCGGCGGATCAAGGCCAGCAGCTGGCTGCCGGCGGCCACGACCTGCCCCGGCTGCACCAGCCGCTTGGCGATGATGCCGTCGTCGGGCGCGCGCAGCTCCGCGAAGCTGCGCTTGAGCGCCACGCCATCGCGCTGCGCCCGCGTGGTCGCCTCGCGCGCCTGCGCCTGCACCAGCGCCGCGCGCAGTTCGTCGAGCGCGCTGGCGCTGATCAACTGCGAGGACGCCAGGCCCTGCCCGCGCTTGAGGTTGACCTGCGCCAGCTGCACGCCGGCCGCGGCCTCGTCGTGCGCGGCCTGCGCCTGACGCAGCTCGCTGTCGAGCGTGCGGTGGTCGAGCTCGAGCAGCAGCTCGCCCTTGCGCACCGCCTGGCCGACGTCCACGTGCAGCGCGGTCACGCGCAGGCCGGAGAGTTCGACGCCGAGTTGCATCTCTTCCCAGGCGCTGACCGGGCCGGAGGCGAGGACGGCGCGCTGCAAGGTCGCGGACTGCGCGGGGGCCAGGGTCACCGCCAGGCTAGGCGGCGGCGCGGCGGCTGTTTCCGCCTTGTCTCCGCTGCAGCCGACGAGCAGGCCGGTGGCAAGCACCACGACGAGGGAACGCGAAACCGCGAAATGCATCATGGAGGCCGAGTCCGGGGGGAGCAGGCGGCCATTATCACGCAGGCGTCCTGACTTGTTACGTCAGTCCCGTCGGCGCCGGGAACGGGTCGGTACAATGACGGCGCATGTCCGGCCTCAACTCCCCCCAGCGCCTCGCCGTCGAATACACCGACGGCCCCCTGCTCGTGCTCGCCGGCGCCGGCAGCGGCAAGACCAAGGTCATCACCGAGAAGATCGCGCACCTGATCGCCCGCGGCCACCACGAAGCGCGCCACATCGCCGCGATCACCTTCACCAACAAGGCCGCGCGCGAGATGCGCGAGCGCGTGGCGAAACGGGTGAAGGGCGACGCGGCCGAAGGGCTGACGATCTCCACCTTCCACTCGCTGGGCCTGCGCTTCCTGCAGATCGAGCACGAGCGGGCGAAGCTGCGCCGCGGATTCTCGATCTTCGACAGCGACGACCAGATGGGCGTGATCAAGGACCTGCTGCCGGCGGGGCTGAAGAAGGACGCGATCGAGGCCCTGCGCGGGCTGGTGTCGAAGGCCAAGAACGAGGGCCTGTCGCCGGAGCAGGCGATGGAGGCCTCGCGCAGCGCCCGCGAGCGCGAGGCGGCCGACCTGTACGCGCGCTACCAAGCGCGCTTGCAGGCCTTCAACGCGGTGGATTTCGATGACCTGATCCGCCTGCCGCTAGCGCTGTTGGAAGCCGATGCCGAACTCGCGCCCGCCTGGCGCGAGCGCATCCGCTACCTGCTGGTGGACGAGTGCCAGGACACCAACGGCGCCCAGTACCGGCTGCTGAAGCAACTGGCCGGCCCGCGCGGCGCGTTGACCTGCGTGGGCGACGACGACCAGAGCATCTACGCCTGGCGTGGCGCCAACCCGGAGAACCTCGACCTGCTGGGCAAGGACTACCCGCAGCTCAAGGTGGTCAAGCTCGAGCAGAACTACCGCTGCAGCGGCCGCATCCTGCGCTGCGCCAACACC
>CBININ010000070.1:0-9536 GCA_966250755.1 uncultured Gammaproteobacteria bacterium
TGCCGCTGCAGGTCTACAACGACCACAGCGACACCATCAACCGGCAGATGTTCCGCGCCGGCGTGCGCAACGACGACCAGGCCAACGTGTACGGCAACGTGCAGTTCACCCAGCAGGACATCGAGGCCACCGCCAACACCAGCGCGATGGACAACGACCTGTTCACCCTGACCTTCGGCGCCGACACCCGCTTCAACCGGTACTTCAGCTTCGGCGCCGCGGCCACCTTCGGCAGCTCCAGCGGCGACATCGCCACCGGCACTTCGGTCGACAACCGCGAGTTCCTCCTCTCGGGCTACGCGACCGCCCATTTTGGCCGCGGCTACGCGGGCGTGGTGCTGTCGGGCGGTTCGGCCAACTTCGACATCGATCGCGCGATCGTGCTCGGCCCCACCACCCGCGTGGAGACCGGCGGCACCCAGGCTTCGCACACCGGCGCCGAGCTGGTCGCGGGCTTCAGCTTCGGCGAGGACTTCCGCCACGGTCCCTTCGGCAGCCTGACCTGGCAGCAGGTCGAGGTGGACGGCTACCGCGAGGAATCCAACGATTCGAGCTCGCTGTGGTTCGGCGATTTCGAGCGCAAGTCCACGGTCGGCCGCCTCGGCTACCAGGCCGAGGGCGACATGGGCGGCTTCAACCTGTTCGGCAAGGTCGCCTACGCGCACGACAGCCAGGACCGCGTGCCGAGCGTGCAGGCCGGCTCCAACACCATGAACGGCCACTTCACGCTCAACGGCTACCCGGGCGCGGACAGCTGGTACGAAGCCGACCTCGGCGTGGGCTACCAGGCCACCGACAACACCTCGGTGTCGCTGAGCTACCGCGGTCGCTTCAGCGACGAGACGCAGGACCTGAGCTCGTTCAACGTCGGCTTCGAGATGAAGTTCTGATCAGCGGTTTCCTGCACCAGTGCAACGAAGAACGCCGCCGAAAGGCGGCGTTTCTTTTTGCGCGGCCGCGGGTGTGTCGCATGAGGCCGGCTGCGGGGAACGCCCGCGCCGGGACGCCGCAAGTACGTCCGTGTAGGCTTATCGGTGGCATCCATGCCACCGATCCCCGGCGCGGACGTTCCCCGCATCCGACCTCCCACCAACTCTTGCCGCTGTAGAAAAGAAACGCCGCCTTTCGGCGGCGTGCTTTCTTACTGATCCCCCAAAAACCGCTGATGCTTTTTTGTGGGATTGAAAAGCAGATGGGGCCGGGCTGGCCGGTGGCCGGGGCCGTTTTTCGGGGGGATCGGCGGCATGGATGCCGCCGATAAGCCTACCGGGACGTACCTGCGGCGTCCCCCGAAAAACGGCACCGGCCGCCGGCCAGCCCGGCAGCGCCAAAACCTACTTCTCCCTCCGCCAGTCGAGAGAAGCAGCAGTTTCGACCGTGCCGGATTCGAGGCCGAGGCTGAGGCCGCGCTTGAGCAGGTACTTGAGCATCACGACCTGCCCGGTGCCGAGCAGCGAGACGCCGTAGCTGACGAAGAGTTTCGGCGACAGGCGCTTGCCGACCACCAGCGTCGAGCCGCCGAGCGCGCGGTTCTCGACGATGCCGGCCGAGTCCAGGCCCAGTTGCACGCCGAGTTGCTGCGCCAGCAGGCTGCTGCCCGCGCTCAGCGCGACGGCGCTGGCGCTGACGCGTTGCGCCTCGCTGCCGCTGGCCGTTTCCAGCGGCCGGCCGAGCAGCAGCCACGAGATCGCTTCCGCCGTGCTCATGGCCGGATCCGAGGTGACGCTGGTCTGCGGCGCCTGCGCGCTGCCGCGCACGCGCACGCCGACGGTGACCTCGTCGAAGGCGTGCTCGGCCAGCACGTCGAGCGCGGGGTCCGCATAGGGGGCATTGACCCAGGACAGGCGCGCGCGACGGATGCGCAGGTCGCGGCCGTAGGCACGGTAGCGCCCGCTGACCTGCAGGCTGCCGTTGGCGGTCGCCGCGCGGTCCGGACGATCGCGGACGGCCAGCTCACCGGACAGGCGACCGGTCAGGCCGAAGCCCTGCAGGCGCACGTCCTCGCCCACCTGCACGGTGACTTCGGTGTCGAACACGATGCCGCCCTGGCGCCGGCCCGGCCGCGGGTCGAGCACGACCACGTCGGCCGACGGCGAGACACCTTGGTCGAGCCGCTCGAGGTCCAGCCGCGCGCTCGGCACCGCGACCGTGCCGCGCACCTGCAACTCGCCGTCGAGGTAGCGCAGTTGCAGGCGCGGGCTCACCGTCGCCTGGAGTTCGGCGGTGTCGGAGACGCGGACGTTCTCGCCGGTGACGCTGAGCACGAGCGGTTGCCGTGCCTCGCGCAGGTCGAGGCCGCCGGACAGCGACAGCCGGCCCTCGCCGGCGCGCAGGCCGCCCTCGATGCGCAGCGTGCCGCCGGGCTCGCCGGACAGGCGGATGTCGCCGTCACGCAGCGCCACGCCCAGCGCCGGCAACTCGGCGCCGAGTTCGCGCAGCCGCGCCTCGCCGCCCAGGGTCGGCGCCGCGCGCGTTCCCGCCACCACGAGCCGACCTTCGAGGCGGCCGGTCGGCGCGGCCAGGTCGGGCGAGAGCAGTTCCATCCAGGCCAGGTCGCGCACGTCGAGCTCGAGCGTGGCCGCGATCGGGTCCTCCGCCGCCAGGCCGCCGGTGCCGCGCAGCGTGATCCGCCCGCCGCCGCTCAGTGCCGCGCCGCCCTCGGCCTGCAGGCGGCCGTCGCGCAGCGCCAGCTGCAGGCGCAGGTCGCGATAGGCGAGCAGGGGCGTGTCGGGGGCGGCGCGCAGGCGCACACCGCCGTCCGGCGAGATCACCGTCAACTCGCCGCTCCAGGCATCCGCGCGACGTGCGAGCCGGCCGTCGAAACCCAACAGGCCGACGCTTTCGTACTCGCGCGCGGCCTCGCCCAACCAAGGCTCGACCAGCGCGATGGCGAGCTGGCGGCCGCTTACCGTCGCCGCGTCCGCGCCCAGTTGCGCACAGGCCTGGCCGGGGCCGGCGTCCTCGCCCAGGCAGGCGCGATCGACGCGCAGGCCGGCGTCGTCGTAGGCCCAGCGCGCAGGTGCCTGCAGCCGCCAGCCAGGCCCACGCGCCGGCGCCAGCTGCAGCGACTGCAGTCGGCCTTGCCACGCCAGCGCCTCGCCGGTCGCGCCGGCCTGGCGGGCGTCGCCGGCGACGCGCAGCCGGCCGGAGGGCGCGTCCAGCGTGCCCTCGACGGTGAAGGCGCGGCGGTGGCCCTGCAGCACGGCGTCGACGTGGTCCAGCGCCTGGCCCGAGACGACGAGTCCGCGGCCGCCCAGGGTGACGCGGCCTCGGCCCGGCGCCTCTGGCAGTCGACCACGCAAATGAAGTTCGCGCGCGGCGTACTCGCGCCACTGCAGGTCGCGGATGCCGAGGTCGGCCTCGATCTCCGGCGCCGCGCGCGGCCCGCGCAACGCGACGCGTCCCTGCACGCGACCGCGCGCGCCGGGCCACACGTCCGCCAACTCCAGCGGTTGCGCGTCGGCCTCGAGGTCGAGTTGCGCGCCGAAGCGCCCGCGCGCCTGGAGACGACTGCTGCCCAGCACCAGTTGCAACTCGCCCTCGCCGCGATCCTCGCGCCAGTCGGCATGCGCCTTCGCGCGCAAGGGCCGGTCTCTCAGGCGGCCGGACAACGCGGGCGCATCGAGCATGCCGCTCCAGCGATCGCGCGCATCGCGTTCGGCCTGCAGTTGCAGGCGACCGTCCACCACGCCGGGGAAATCCGGCGCCAGGTAGCCGGGGTCGAAGCCGGCCAGGCGCAGGTCGGTGGCGACCGCAAGGGTCGGCGACCATTGCAGGCGCGCGGTGCCGTCGAGGCGGCCGCTCGGCATGCGCGCCTGCAGCGCGTCGAGTTGCAGCACGCTCGCCGTGCCGGCGCCGCGCAGGGACACCGTGGCCCGCTCGCGCGCGCGCTGCAGCGTGAGGTCGCCGGCCAGGTTCCAGCGGTCGAAGTTACCCGTCGCATCGAGCGCGCCAGCGACGCGCACATCCTCGGCGCCGGCCTGCGTCGCCGCCAGCCGCAGGCCGTCGGTGGTGGCGCGCAACCGCAGCGCGGCCGGCCTGGCCGAGAAGTCCAGAAGACCGGTCGCGCGCACCAGGCCCTGCGGCAGCCCGAGCGCGAGCGGCGCGAGGGTGAGGCCGCTGGCAGTCGCCTGCAGGCGGCTGCCGTCGAGCACCACGGCGAGGCCATCGCGTTCGAGCCGGCCGCCCAGCGTGGCGTCGCCGCCGCGCCCGGTCACGCGCAGGTCGCCGCGCCAGCGCGCGGCGTCGTCGATCGCGAACAGTCGCGGGTCGAGCGCATCGCTGCGCGCCTCGAGCTGCCAGCGCGGCGTGCCGCGTCCGTCGCGCATCCGCAGGTTCACCGCGCTGGCGCCCGGCAGGCGACCGTCGAGCGAGGCGGCGAAGTCGTCGAGGTCGCCGCGGGCGATCAGCTGCAGGTCCTTGCCGCCGCCCTCCGCGCGCAAGTTGACCGCGGTGCGGTAGTTCTCGCGCGGGTGGTACTCGACGACGCCGCGCGCGTGCAGCTTCGGGCCGCGGGCGTCGAGGCCGGCCAGGCCGAGTTCGCCCGGACCGAGCCGCAGCGCGGTGCCCACGGTGTCGAGGTGCAGCAGCGGCGCCTCCTCGCGCGTGATGTCCAGCCCGCGGATGCGCAGCTGCGCCACGGAAATCGCCAGCGGCAGCTCAAGTGCCGGCAGCACCTGCGGCCAGCGCGGCCATTCGAAGGGCGTGTCGTCGCGCGGCAGGCGCACCACCACGCCTTCAGCCTCGAGCGTTCGGACCTGCCAGCGCCGCGCCAGCAGCGGCCACACGCTGTGATCCAGCCGCAGGCGCGCGGCCTGCACGCGCAGGCCGTCGGCTTGCCGGTAGTCGAGACCCTCGATCGCCAGCGGCCCGGTGGCGCGGCCCTCGATGTGCTTCCACTGCAGGCTCGAGCCCGCCGGCAGGCTCGCCACCACCCGCGCCAGCAGCCAGTCGCGGCCGCCATTGCTGCGCAGCAGCCAGCCGCCGAAGGCGAGCGCGAGCAGTGCCACCAGCACGCCCACGCCCAGGCCCCAGCGCAGCACCCGGCGCGCGTTCACAGGTCCGGCCCGATGCGCACGTGCAGGCGGACCTTGTCGCCGCCTTCGCCGATGCCGTGCGCCAGGTCCACCCGCACCGGCCCGATCGGCGAGCGCCAGCGCAGGCCCGCGCCGATGCCGACCTTGAGATCGAAGGCCTCGTCGAAGGCGTCACCGGCATCCACGAATACCGCGCCGCCCCAGCGCGGCGAGAACATCCGCTCCACTTCCACGCTCGCCACCCCGAGGTAACGGCCGCCGAACACGCGGCCGTTGCGGTCGGGGCCGATCGCCTTGTAGCCGAAGCCGCGCACGCTGCGGTCACCACCGGCATAGAAGCGCAGCGAGGGCGGCATGTCGGCGAAGTCCGGGCTGGCGGTGGCGCCGAGCTCGCCGCGCGCCAGCAGCCGCCAGTCGCGGCCGATGCCGCGGATCCAGTCGCCCTGCGCGCGCAGCTGCACGAAATCGACCGTCGAGCCGGCGCTGCGGGAGGCGGCGCGCGCCTCCAGCGTGAGCGCGCGGCCGCGCGTGGGTACGTTCGCATCGTCGCCGTCCTTCCAGCGGCCCCACAGCGAGGGATAGACGACGGTGGCGTAGGCCAGGTCGCCGGGATCGAGCGCATCGAAGCGCTCGCGACGGAAGTTCAAGCCCGCCAGCAGCTCCCAGTCATGCCAGCGCCCGCTACGGGTGCCGGCGAGGTTGAGGTACTGGCTGCTCAGTCCCTCGATCTCCTCCTCGCGCAGGTCCATTGTCAGCGCGTACCAGCCGTCGAGCCAGGCGAAGGCGGGGATGCGGTACTGGGCGAGCAGCTGGCGATCGTGTTGCGCCAGCGAAAGATCGAGCAGCAGCTTGTGGCCGCGGCGGTTGAGGTAGCGACGCTCCAGCCGGCCGGTCACGCCGGCGCCGGCGTCGGTGCCGTAGCGCAGCCCGGCGCGGTAGACACTGCGCTTGGCCGGCACGACCGTCACCTGCACCGGCACCTCGCCATCCACCGCGGCCTCGGGCTGCGGCACCAGGCTGATCGCGCCGAAGTAATCGGTGTCGGCGAGCGACTGCTGCAGGGCCAGCAACTGCCGCTGGTCGAAGGGTTCGCCGCGCTGCCAGGGCACCAGCGGATCGAGTACGCCCGGATCGAGCGGCTGGCCCTCGAAGCGCACCGTGCCGTAGCGGTAGCGCGCGCCGCTGCGCCAGCCCAGCGCGATGTCGGCCGCGTGCTCGGCGCGCGTCACCTCCACCGTGTGGGTGGCGAGCTCGGCGTCGAAGTAGCCATGCTCGGCCAGGCCGCGCGCGATCGCGGCCTTGCTCGCCTCGTAGTTGCGGTGGTCGAAGACCTGGCCTGGCTGCGGCAGGAAGGCGGCGAGGCGCGCGCGCACCGCCGCGTCGTCGTTCGCGGCGCCCTCCATGCCCAGGTCGAGCTTGCGCACGTTGACGGCGGCGCCCTGCGCCACCTGCAGTTCGACGCTGACGCGATTGCCCACCCGGGTCGAGCGCACGTCCACTTCGGCATCGTAGAAGCCGAAGGGCTCGAGCGCCGCGCGCACCTCCTCCGGCGCGATCCGCAGCAGGTAGGCCAGGCGGGCTTCGCTGATGGCCCGGCGCTGGGTGTCGCCCATCCGCTCCAGCGAGAGGCGGGCGTGCACATTGGCTTCCAGCGCCGGCGCCAGGCCGCGCACGTGCACGTCGGCCAGCTCGGCCGCGCCGAGCGGCGACGCAGGCAGGATCAGGGCGAGGGCGGCCAGGCGGTAGCGACGCGACATTGCCCCCCAGTCTATGCGGGCCGCGGCGATCGTCGCGTCCGGACGGCGATCGTGGCAGCCGCGTTCACCTTTCGCTCACGAAAGGCGCCGACCGGGTCAGCCGGCCGACAGCTGCTCGACCGCGGCCACCGCCGCGAAACGATCGGCGAGCGCGCGCAGCAGAGCGAGGCGGTTGCCCCGCACCGCCGGATCCTCGGCCATCACCATCACGCCGTCGAAGAAGGCGTCCACCGGCGCGCGCAGCGCGGCCAGCCGGCGCAACACGCCAAGGTAGTCGCGTTGCGCCAGCAGCGGGTCGGTGTCGGCGAGCGCGGCGGTGAGCGCCTGCGCGAGCTGGCGCTCGGCGGGCTCGGACAGCAGCGCCGCGTCCACGTTGGCCGGCACCGGCGATTCGTTCTTGCGCAGGATGTTGCGGATGCGCTTGTTGGCCGCGGCCAATGCCGGCGCTTCCGGCAATTCGGCGAAGGCGGCGATCGCGCGCAGGCGGCGGTCGAAATCCGGCAGGGTGGCGGGCTGCGTTTCCGCGACCGCCTCGAAGGCCGCCGCGCCGATGCCCTGGTCGGTGTAGTAACCGCGCAGGCGATCGACGACGAAGTCGCGCAGCTGCGCGGCGTCCACGGCCTCGGCCTTGCCGGCGCCGCGGGCGATGTCGGCCTGCACGGCCTGCAGCGCGCGCGCCAGCCAGGGGCCGAGCTCGATATCGAGTCCGCCTTCCAGCAGCGTGCGCGCCAGCCCCAGCGCATGCCGCCGCAGCGCGAACGGATCCTTGTTGCCGGTGGGCTTGAGCCCCGCGGCGAAGCCGCCGGCGAGCGTGTCCAGGCGCTCGGCCACCGCCAGCACCCGCCCGAGTTTCGAAGGCGCGATGCCGTCGCCGCCGAAGCGCGGCAGGTAGGCATGGTCGATGGCGTCGGCGACCTCGCCCGGCTCGCCGAGCGCGGTGGCGTAGTAGCGGCCGGCGATGCCCTGCAATTCCGGGAACTCGCCCACCAACCGCGACTGCAGGTCGGCCTTCGACAGCGCCGCGGCGCGCGCGGCCAGGGCGGGATCGACTTCGGCCAGCGGCGCCAGCGCCGTCGCCAGCGCGGCCACCCGCGCGGTCTTGTCGGCGTAGCTGCCCAGCTTGTGCTGGTAGGTCACGTTCGCCAGGCCCGCGGCCATCGCGTCCAGGCCCTGCTTGCGGTCCTCGTCGAAGAAGAAGCGGGCGTCGGCGAAACGCGGGCGGATGACGCGCTCGTAGCCCTTGCGGACTTCGGCCGGGTCGTTGGAGTCGATATTGGCGATGCCGACAAAGTGCTCGGTCAGGCGATGCTCGGCGTCGAGCACCGGGAAGAATTTCTGGTTGGCCTCCATGGTCGAGACCAGCGCCTCGGCCGGCACCTCGAGGAATTCGCGCTCGAAGCTGCAGCGGATCGCGCTCGGCCATTCCACCAGGTTGTTGACCTCGTCGAGCAGCGCGTCCTGCACGCGGGCCGTGCCATCCACCTCGGCGGCGGCCTTCATGATCTGCGCGCGGACGACCTCGCGGCGTTCCTCGGGATCCACCCGCACGAAGGCCGCGCGCAGCGACTCCACGTAATCCTCCGGGCGCGAGAGCCACACCGGCTTGGGCGCGTGGAAGCGGTGGCCGCGGCTCATGCGGTCGGCCTTCAGGCCCAGCACCTCGCCGTCCACCACCTGCTCGCCGTGCAGCATCACCAGCCAGTGCGCCGGCCGCACGAAGGCGAGCTCGCGCGCGCCCCAGCGCATCGGCTTGGGCACCGGCAACGCCTTCAGCGCCTCGGCGACGATTTCCGGCAGCAGCGAGGCGGTGCTCGCACCGGGCTTCTCGCTGCGGGCGACGAAGCGCTCGCCCTTGGCGTCGGTGCTGCGGCCGAGCGCGTCCACCGCCACGCCGTTCTTCTGCGCGAAACCCTGCAGGGCCGGCGTCGGATTGCCGCCCGCGTCGAGCCCGATGTTCAGGTACGGCCCGAGGACCTCGCTCTTCTGCGTCGGCTGCTCGTGCGCGACCTGCGGCACGAACACCGCCAGCCGGCGCGGCGAGTACAGGGGCCGTGCGCCGTCGCGTCCGAACGCGATGCCGCGCTTCTCCAGGCCCGCCAGCACGCCCTCGAAGAAGGCACGCGCTAGTTCCGGCAGCGCCTTCGGCGGCAGTTCCTCGGTGCCCAGTTCGATGAGCAGCGAATCGGCGCTCATGCCGCCACCTCCGCGGGGCGCAGGCCGGGGAAGCCGAGCTTCTCGCGCTGCGCGTAATAGCTTTCGGCCACCGCCTTGGCCAGGGTGCGCACGCGCAGGATGTAGCGCTGGCGCTCCGTCACCGAGATCGCGCGGCGGGCGTCCAGCAGGTTGAAGCTGTGCGAGGCCTTGCAGACCTGCTCGTAGGCCGGCAGCGGCAGGCCGAGCTCGACCAGCTTGAGCGCTTCGTTTTCGCAGGCGTCGAAGCGGTGGAACAGCTCGGCCACGTCCGCATGCTCGAAGTTGTAGGCGCTCTGCTCGACCTCGTTCTGGTGGTAGACGTCGCGGTAATGCACCGGGCCCTGCGGGCCGACCGTCCACACCAGGTCGAAGACGTTGTCCACGTTCTGCAGGTACATGCACAGGCGCTCGAGGCCGTAGGTGATCTCGCCCGTCACCGGCTTGCACTCCAGGCCGCCGGCCTGCTGGAAGTAGGTGAACTGGGTGATCTCCATGCCGTTCAACCACACTTCCCAGCCCAGGCCCCAGGCGCCGAGCGTCGGCGATTCCC
>CBININ010000071.1:0-9474 GCA_966250755.1 uncultured Gammaproteobacteria bacterium
ACACCAGCTCGCGCGGCTTCTGGTGCGATCCGTAGATCAGCGCGCGGAACATGTGGAAGTACACGACGATGAAGAACAGCGAGGCGCCGGTCGAATGCATGTACCGGATCAGCCAGCCGCCCGACACGTCGCGCATGATGTACTCGACCGAGGCGAAGGCTTCCGCCGCGCTCGGCTTGTAGTGCATCGTCAGGAAGATGCCGGTGACGATCTGGTTGACCAGCACGAGCAGCGACAGCGCGCCGAAGTAGTACCAGAAGTTGAAGTTCTTGGGCGCGTAGTACTCGCTCATGTGCTTGCGGTACACCGGCATCAGGCCGGGGGCCCGCTCGTTGACCCAGCCCATGCCGCCATTGAGCGCGCGGACGATCCAGTTCATCAGGCGGCTCCCTTCGGCGCGACGCCGACGACCAGGTGCGTGTCATCGACGAAATGGTAGGGCGGGACCTCGAGGTTCGACGGCGCCGGGACGCCCTGGAACACGCGGCCGGCGAGGTCGAAGCGCGACTGGTGGCAGGGGCAGTAGAAACCGCCCTTCCAGCTGGCGTCGAAGGGCTGCGGCAGCATTTCCGGCACGTAGCCGGGGACGCAGCCCAGGTGGGTGCAGATGCCGACGATCACCGCCACGTCGGGCTTGATCGAGCGGGCCTCGTTCTTGGCGAAGGCCGGGGTCTGGTCGGCGTTGTCCGATTTCGGGTCGCGCAGGCGCTCGTCCAGGGTCGGCAGCGCGGCCAGCTGTTCCGGCGAGCGCTTGAAGATCCAGACCGGCTTGCCGCGCCACTGCACGATCATGCGCATGCCCGGCTCGTTCTCGAGCTTGGAGATGTTGACGTCGACCGGCGCGCCGGCGACCTGGGCACGGGCGCTGGGCTTCCAGGACGACAGGAAGGGCACCGCTGCGAATCCGACGCCGACCGCACCGACCACGGCGGTGGTCGCCGTCAGGAACCGGCGGCGACCGGAATTGACCTCTTCGTTAGCCATCCGGCTCTCCGAGACTTGCTATTGATGGGGCTTGGAGGACGTCCCCGTCCGTCCAAAGACCCGCAATTGTAGCGGATGGGCTCGGCGCCTAACAACGGCGGCAGGCGGCCGGTGAGGCCGGCGCGGCGACTCAGGGGGCCGACGCCAGCGCGCTGCGGTAGCGGTCGGCCAGCTGGCCCACGCGCTGCACGTAGCGCTGGGTCTCGGAATACGGCGGCACGCCGCCGTTGCGATCGACGGCGCCTTCACCGGCGTTGTAGGCGGCCGCGACCAGGGTCAGGTTGGACTCGTAGCGCTTCATCAGCCAGGCCAGGTAGCGCACGCCGCCGCGGATGTTCTGCGCCGGATCGAAGGGATCGGCAACGCCGAATCGCGAGGCCGTGGCCGGGATCAGCTGCATGAGGCCCTGTGCGCCGGCGCGGGAGATCGCGTTCGGGCGATAGGCCGACTCGGCATGGATCACGGCGCGGACCACCGCTTCCTCCACGCCGAACTGACTGGCGGCCTCGCGGATTTCACTGGCGTAGGCGCTGGTGTTGAGCCGCACGGTGCCGAAGTTGACGCCCGGCAGCAGGCCGCAGGCGTAGCAGGCCTCGACGTAGGTGAAGAGCAACTGCGAGGCCGTGGCCCCGCGCGGCTTGACGTTGGTGTAGTGGGTGACGCCGTCGCGCTCGAACTTGTAGACCGCGCCGCGAAGCACGCGCGAGCCGCCCCCGGGCATGGCTGGCGGCGTGGCGGTGTTGGACGCCTTGAACACCACGGTGCCCGAGGCCGGGCTGGTCGCGACCGCGGGCGTGGCCACGGCTGGCGCGGCCGATGGCGCGGCACCGACGACTTGCGCCGCCGGCGTGGCAGCCGGGGCCGGGGCCGCGGGCGGGGCTGCTACCGGGCCAGGGCGGCTGGCGGCCGAGACGCGGGGAGTGCCCTGCGCCACCGCCTTGCAGACGGCGCCGGCGCTGCGCTTGCTGGTGTAATTGGGGATGCCGTCGGCGCCCACGCAACGCCATACCGTGCCCGCCGCGGCAGGCGCGGCGAGGAACCAGCTGGCCAGCACGAGCGTGGCGAGTCTCCCCATGGCGCGCACTATCACCCCAAGTTTCATGAATTCCAAGTACTTAGGTCACGAAACCGTGGCCCCGCAGCCGCGCGCGGCCTACAATCGCGCCCTCTCCCGACCGGATTAAGCGCCATGACCGGGACTTCCGAAGCCCCCCTCCTCCCGGAGGCCGGGCGGGATCCGTCCGCCCCTGCCCGGGGAAAGCTGCACATCAAGACCCAGGGCTGCCAGATGAACGTGTACGACTCGGCCCGCATGGCCGACGTGCTGGCGGCCGAACACGGGCTGGAACTGACCGACGACGAGGCCGAGGCCGACGTCATCCTGATCAACACCTGCTCGATCCGCGAGAAGGCGCAGGAAAAGGTGTTCTCCCAGCTCGGCAAGTGGAAGGCGCTCAAGGCCGCCAACCCGCGGCTGGTCATCGGCGTCGGCGGCTGCGTCGCCTCCCAGGAGGGCGACGCCATCCTCAAGCGCGCCCCGCAGGTGGACCTGGTGTTCGGCCCGCAGACCCTGCACCGCCTGCCCGGCATGATCGACGCCCGCCGCGACACCGGGCGGCCGCAGGTGGACATCAGCTTCCCGGAGATCGAGAAGTTCGACGCCCTGCCCGCCCCGCGCGCGGAAGGCCCGACCGCCTTCGTCTCGATCATGGAGGGCTGCTCGAAGTACTGCTCGTTCTGCGTGGTGCCCTACACCCGCGGCGAGGAGATCTCGCGGCCCTTCGACGACGTGCTCGCCGAGGTCGCCGAACTCGCCGCCCAGGGCGTGCGCGAGGTCAATCTGCTCGGCCAGAACGTCAACGCCTACCGCGGCCACCTGCACGACGACGAAGGCGTGGCCGATCTTTCCCTGCTGGTGCGCGCGATCGCCCGCATCCCGGGGATCGGTCGCATCCGCTACACCACGTCGCAT
The DNA here is from genome assembly GCA_966250755.1 of uncultured Gammaproteobacteria bacterium. Classification (GTDB taxonomy): domain Bacteria; phylum Pseudomonadota; class Gammaproteobacteria; order Xanthomonadales; family Xanthomonadaceae; genus Arenimonas. The sequence goes on from CBININ010000071.1 coordinate 2,957, forward strand.
CCGCTGGAGTTCAGCGATGCGCTGATCGCCGCGCACCGCGACGTGCCGCAGCTGGCCAGCTACCTGCACCTGCCGGTGCAGTCGGGCTCGGACCGCATCCTGCAGGCGATGAAGCGCAACCACACCGCGCTCGAGTACAAGGCACGGATCCGCAAGCTGCGCGAGGCCAAGCCGGGCATCTGCATCAGTTCGGACTTCATCGTCGGCTTCCCGGGCGAGACCGACGCCGATTTCGAGGCCACCCTCAAGCTGGTGCGCGAGGTCGGCTTCGACCAGAGCTTTTCCTTCATCTACTCGCGCCGGCCCGGCACGCCGGCGGCCAATCTGCCGGACGAGACGCCGGAGTCGGTGAAGGCCGAGCGCCTGAAGCGGCTGCAGGCCTTGCTCAACGACAATGCCCGTCGGATTGCCGAGGCCATGGTCGGCTCCGTGCAGTCGGTGCTCGTCGAGAAGACCAGCACCCGCGACCCGTCGGAGTTCACCGGCCGTACGGAGAACATGCGCTACGTTAATTTCGCCGGCCAACCGCGGATGGTCGGCCGGTTCGTGGACGTGCTCATCACCGACGTGATGGCCAATTCGCTGCGCGGCCGGGTGGTGTCCACCGACGCGATTCCCGCCTGACCGGAGCACGATGAACCACGAGACCGTCCAGCGCGACTTCACGCTGCAACCCGAGGATGCCGAGCGCCTGGCCAACCTGGCCGGGCCCTTCGACGGCCACCTGCGCCAGATCGAGTCGCGCTTCGGCGTGGAGATCGCCAACCGCGCCAACGTCTTCCGCGTCACCGGCGATGGCGAGGCGGCGCAGGCGGTCGAACTGCTGCTGCGCAGCCTCTACCAGGACGCCGGCGCCGAGCCCCTCGACCCGCACAAGGTGCACCTGCGCATGAATGCCGCCAATGTCGCGCGGCTCCGGGCCGGGGGCCCGGCCAGCCCGGACGTCGACTACCTCCCGCAGGACATCAGCATCAAGGTGAAACGCGGCCATGTCCGTGGGCGCGGCGACAACCAGGCGCGCTACCTGCACGCCATCGCGACCCACGACATCAATTTCGGCATCGGCCCGGCCGGCACCGGCAAGACCTACCTGGCGGTGGCCAGCGCGGTGGAGGCGCTGAACGAATCGCGGGTGCAGCGCGTGTTGCTGGTGCGCCCGGCGGTGGAGGCCGGCGAGAAGCTGGGCTTCCTGCCCGGCGATCTCTCGCAGAAGGTCGACCCCTACCTGCGCCCGCTGTACGACGCGCTGTTCGAGATGCTGGGCGTCGAAAAGGTGGCGAAGCTCATCGAGCGCCAGGTGATCGAGATCGCGCCGCTCGCGTACATGCGCGGCCGCACGCTCAACGACGCCTACGTGATCCTCGACGAGGCGCAGAACACCACGATCGAGCAGATGAAGATGTTCCTGACCCGCATCGGCTACGGCTCGACCGCGGTGATCACCGGTGACCTGTCGCAAGTGGACTTGCCGCGGCACATGAAATCCGGCCTCAACGACGCGCTGGAGGTGCTGCGCGGCGTGGACGGCATCAGCTTCACCTTCTTCACCTCGCGCGACGTGGTGCGCCATCCGCTGGTGGCGCGCATCGTCGACGCCTACGATGCCCGCGACGGCCGCCTCGACCATGAAAGCTGAGCCACGCGACCACCCGGAGCCCCTGCCATGACCCGCGGACCGATCCAGCTCGAGGTCAGCGTCAGCTACGGCCTGCCGCGCACCGGCGTGCCCTCCGCCGCCAGCTTCAAGCGTTGGGCCGCGGCGGCCTGCGAGGGCCGCATCATGAAGGCCGACCTTGCGATCCGCATCGTCGACACCCGCGAGGGCCGCTCGCTCAACCGCCATTACCGCGGCAAGGACTACGCCACCAACGTGCTCAGCTTCCCCGCCGAGTTGCCCCCGGGCGTGGACATGCCGATGCCGCTGCTGGGCGACCTGGTGATCTGCGCGCCGGTGGTCGAACGCGAGGCCGCCGAACAGGGCAAGGACCGCAACGCCCACTACGCCCACCTGACCGTGCACGGCATCCTGCACCTGCTCGGCTTGAACCACGAGGACGAGCGCGAAGCCGAGGCGATGGAGCAGCTCGAGCGGCAGCTGCTGGCCGAACTGGGCTACGACGACCCCTACGCCGAACCCGAAGACTGAGCCGCCGGGCCCGAAACCCCGACCTGATAGACTGGATTCCCGCCGCCCCCGGCGCCTGCCCGCCACCCGATGTCCGAAGACCCCGACAGTCATCCGCACGAACGCCGCTCCTGGCTCGAACGCCTGAGCCTGGCCTTTTCGGGCGAACCGCAGACCCGCGGCGACCTGATCGAGATCCTCCGCGACGCCCAGGAGAACGGGCTGATCGGCGGCGACACCTTGAAGATGCTGGAGGGCGCCCTGGCGGTGTCCGAGCTGCAGGTGGGCGACATCATGCTGCCGCGCTCGCAGATGGTCTCGCTGCCGGCCGACGCCTCCTTCATGGACCTGCTGAAGATGGTGGTCGAGTCCGGCCACTCGCGCTTCCCGGTGCACGGCGAGGACAAGGACGACATCCTCGGCATCCTGCTGGCCAAGGACCTGCTGCGCGGCATCGTCGCCGACGGCGGCCCCGGCCAGGTACGCGAGCTGCTGCGGCCGGCGGTGCTGATCCCCGAGGCCAAGCGCCTGAACGTGCTGCTGAAGGAATTCCGGCTTTCGCGCAACCACATGGCGATCGTGGTGGACGAGCACGGCGGCGTCGCCGGCCTGGTGACCATCGAGGACGTGCTCGAGCAGATCGTCGGGCGCATCGAGGATGAGCACGACGAGGCGACGGACACGACGCTGATCGCCGCCCAACCGGACGGCCAGTTCGCGGTGGACGCGCTGACGCCGATCGCCGACTTCAACGAGCGCTTCGGCGCCGATTTCCCCGACGATGAGTACGACACGGTCGGCGGCCTCGTGACCTCGGCCATCGGCCACCTGCCGGAGGCCGGGGAGGAGCTCTCGCTCGGGCGCTTCCATTTCCGCGTCGGCCGCGCCGACCGGCGCCGGGTCCACAGCTTCGTGGTCAGCGTCAATGCCGACGACTAGCCGGCCCCGCGCGGGCTGGCGGTTGGCGTGGCTGCTCGTGCTGGTCGGGCTTGGCGGCCTGCTGGCCCTGCCGCGCGCGCATGCCCAATCCACGCCACGGGGCGATGCTGGAGCCGCTCCGCCGACGCATGCCCAGCCCGCGCCGCGGATCGGCGTGCTGACGATGGAACCGGGCGAGGAATTCTGGGAACGCTTCGGCCACGACGCCATCGTGGTGGACGACGGCCGTGCGCCGGTGTCCTACAACTTCGGCTTCTTCGACATGGGCGAGCCAGGCTTCGTCGGCAACTTCGTGCGCGGGCGCATGCAGTACTACCTGGTCGCGCTGCCGCTGGCCGACGACCTTGCCTCCTACGCCGCCGGCGGCCGGGGCGTGACCCTGCAGTGGCTGGACATGGACGCCGCCCAGGCGCGCGCGCTGGCCACGGCCCTGGCCGTCAACGCCCGGCCCGAGAACGCGCGCTACCGCTACGACTACTACACCGACAACTGCAGCACCCGGGTGCGGGACGCCCTCGACCGCGCGCTTGGCGGCCGGCTGCGCGCGCAGTGGAGCGGGCGTTCGCGTGGCAATACCTGGCGCAGCGAATCGGTGCGGCTGGCCTGGCCGGCGAAGTGGATGGCGCTGGGCTTCCACCTCGGCCTGGCCGGCGCGGCCGACCGGCCCTTGTCGCGCTGGGAGGAAGCCTTCATCCCGATGCGCCTGCGCGAGTCGCTGCGGCTGGCCAGGCGTGCCGACGGGCGCCCGCTGGTGAGCGGGGAGGAAGTGCTGCTGCCGCACCGGCTGTCCCTGCCGCCGGAGGAGGCGCCGCGCTGGCGGGTGCCTGCGCTGTTGCTCGGCCTGGCCGTCGCGGTGGCGCTGGCCTGGATGGGCAAGCGGGCCCCGCGCCTGCTGGGCGGCGTCGGATTGGGCTTCTGGTTGCTCGTCGGCCTGCTCGGAACGCTGATGCTGTACCTCTGGCTGGGCAGCGAGCACTTCGCCGCGCACGGCAACGAGAACCTGCTGCTGCTCAGCCCCCTGTGCCTGGCACTGCTGCCCGCGGGCTGGCGCGCCCTGCGCGGGCGGCCACTCGCGCCGTGGATGCGCACCCTGCTGTGGGTCGTCGCCGGCAGTGCGGCGGTCGCTGGCTTCCTGAAGTTCCTGCCATTCCGGCCGCAGGAGAACGTCGAGTGGGTGCTGCTACTGCTGCCGATCCACCTGGTGCTGGCGCGCACGCTCGATCCGCGCCCCGGACCCGCGGCCGCTTGAGCCGCGCGGCCGCGCCCGCCGCGACCGGCGCGCCTTGCGGTGGCGACCGTCGCGCCGCCATGATGCGGCCATGAGCGCCGCCCACGACGAACTGAGCTCCGCCGCACCGTCCGCCGCGCCGATGGTGCGCAACCTGGCCGCCTACTCGCGCGACGGCGGCCGCCAGGCCGACATCTCGCTCGAGCAGATCAGCGACGCACTGGCGGCCGAGGACACCGGCTTCGTCTGGGTCGGCCTGTACGCGCCCGACGAGCCGCTCCTGCTGAAGATGCAGGAGGAGTTCGGCCTGCATCCGCTGGCGGTGGAGGACGCCCTGAAGGCGCACCAGCGACCCAAGATCGAGCTGTACGGCGATTCGCTGTTCCTGGTGCTGCACACCGCGCAGGTGGTGGGCGGCCATATCGAATTCGGCGAGACCCACCTCTTCCTCGGGCCGAACTACCTGCTCACCGTTCGCCACGGCGCCTCGCTGCCCTTCACGCCCACCCGCGAGCGCTGCGAGAAGAACCTCGCACTGATGCAGCTGGGCGCCAGCTACGGCCTGTACGCCGTGCTCGACGCCGTGGTGGACAACTACTTCCCGATCGTCGAGGAATTCAAGGAAGAGCTAAACGAGCTGGAGAAGGACATCTTCGCCGAGTCCTACAAGCGCGAAACCATCCACCGCCTGTACGAACTCAAGCGCGACCTGACCCAGCTGCGGCTGGCGGTGTCGCCGATGCTGGACATGCTGGGCCAGCTGATGCGCTCCTACCCGGACCTGATCCGCGACGAGGTCCGCGTCTACCTGCGCGACGTCCACGACCACGTGGTGCGCGTCAACGAGGCCACCGACACCATGCGCGAGATGCTGACCGCGGCGATGTCGGTGAACCTGTCGCTGGTGACGGTGGCGCAGGGAGAGATCGTCAAGCGGCTCGCCGGTTGGGCGGCGCTGCTCGCCGCGCCGACCTTGCTCACCAGCTGGTACGGCATGAACTTCCACCACATGCCCGAACTCGACGGCCGCTACTCCTACTGGATCATGATCGCCGTGACCCTGGGCATCTGCCTGGGTCTGTACGGCGTCTTGCGTCGGGCGCGCTGGTTGTAGTTTGGCGGGTGGCGTCCGGCGCTGCGGGGGTGGGGGTTTCTCCCTCGCCCCGAGCTCGGTAGCGCCGTCCGTGGCCACCGAGTCGGGTCCGGGCGGCCATCCCTGGCCGCCCTCGGGGGACGCCCCAACCCTCCCGCCGCCCCGGGCGAGATCGCGGCGAAGCGGCTGATTTGCTAGGATTTGGCACTCCTTTTCGACCCTGATGCCCGCTTCGCGGCTGGCTCGGCGTCCCTGTTCGCTACCCCGAGCCCCCATGGACAAGAGCTTCGAGCCCTCCTCCTTCGAGACGCGCCTGTACGCGATGTGGGAGGCCAACGGCTGCTTCCAGCCGAGCGGCAAGGGCCAGCCGTACACGATCATGCTGCCGCCGCCGAACGTCACCGGCACCCTGCACATGGGCCATGCGTTCCAGCACACCCTGCAGGACGCGCTCATCCGCTACCACCGCATGCGCGGCTTCGACACGCTCTGGCAGGTCGGTACCGACCACGCCGGCATCGCCACCGAGTTGGTGGTGGGCCGCAACCTCGCGATCGAGGGCCAGGGCGAGACGCGCGACTCGCTGGGCCGCGAGAAATTCATCGAGAAGGTCTGGGAGTGGAAGCGCCAGTCCGGCGACACCATCGAGCGGCAGATGCGCAGGCTCGGCTCGTCGGGCGACTGGACGCGCAGCGTGTTCACCATGGATCCGATGCCGTCGAAGGCGGTCGTCGAAACGTTTGTTCGATTGTTCGAAGAGGGCCTGATCTACCGCGGCCAGCGCCTGGTCAACTGGGACCCGGTGCTGAAGACCGCGATCTCCGACCTCGAGGTGGTGAGCGAGGAGGAGGACGGCTTCCTCTGGTCGATCGAATACCCGCTCAGCGATGGCAGCGGCTCGCTGACGGTGGCGACCACGCGCCCGGAGACCATGCTCGGTGACACCGCGGTGATGGTGCACCCGGAGGACGAGCGTTACGCGCACCTGATCGGAAAGTCGGTGAAGCTGCCGCTCAGCGCGCGCGAAATCCCGATCATCGCCGACGCCTACGTGGACCGCGAGTTCGGCACCGGCGTGGTGAAGGTCACGCCCGCGCACGACTTCAACGACTACGCGGTCGGCCAGCGCCACG
>CBININ010000072.1:0-9445 GCA_966250755.1 uncultured Gammaproteobacteria bacterium
TGATCGTGCTGCTGATCGACGAGCGGCCCGAGGAAGTCACCGACATGCAGCGCACCGTGCGCGGCGAGGTCATCAGCTCGACCTTCGACGAGCCGGCCGCACGCCACGTGCAGGTCGCGGAAATGGTGATCGAGCGCGCCAAGCGGCTTGTGGAACACAAACGCGATGTCGTGATCCTGCTGGACTCGATCACCCGCCTCGCCCGCGCCTACAACAACGTCGTGCCGAGCTCGGGCAAGGTGCTGTCCGGCGGCGTGGACGCCAATGCGCTGCACCGCCCGAAGCGCTTCTTCGGCGCGGCCCGCAACGTCGAGGAAGGCGGCTCGCTGACCATCATCGCAACGGCGCTGATCGATACCGGCTCGAAGATGGACGAAGTCATCTACGAGGAGTTCAAGGGCACCGGCAACTCGGAAGTGCACCTGGATCGCCGCATCGCCGAGAAGCGCGTCTACCCGGCCATCAACATCAACCGCTCCGGCACCCGCCGCGAGGAGTTGCTGATCGACCCGGACCTGCTGCAGAAGATCTGGATCCTGCGCAAGCTGCTGCACCCGATGGACGAGCTGAGCGCGATGGAATTCCTGCTCGACAAGATGAAGACCACCAAGTCCAACGACGAGTTCTTCTCGTCGATGAAGCGCTGAGGCCGGTCCTCGCCGCAATGGAAGAGCCCCGCTTCGGCGGGGCTTTTTCGTTTCGGTCCAGGGTCGTCCCGCTGGCGGCTAGAGCATGGTGCCGGCGACGTCGCGGCGCAGGCGGATGGGCGGGTCGAGTTGGCGCATGGCGCCGGCGGCGGCGGTCGCCAGGCCGAAGGAGCGTTGCGCCTGGTCCTTCGGAATCCAGGGCAGGGGGCGTTCGGGGGTGCGCAATTGCCGCTCCCAGGCGCCCGTGCTGCCGTGCTCGGTGATATGGGTGCGCAGCGAGTACCAGACCGGCACGGTGACGGTCATGTTCGCGGGGGTCAGCGGACCGCGCGGCTCGACGATGAAGCGCCATTGCCGCGCGCCGGACAGCGCGCTCTGCTCGAACTGGCGCAGCGCCGCTCCGACCGCGCGATCGCGGCCGCGGGCGTCCACCAGCATGGATTGCACGGCCACGGCTTCGGCGACGCGGCCTTCCGCATCGACGCGCACCGCCACCATCACCTTGCCCTCCACGCCGAGGCTTTGCAGCTGGCGCGGATACTGCGGCCCGTCCAGCGGTCCGTCCTGGCGAATCCGCGCGGAGGCGTTCTCCAATGGCCAGCCGAGCCGCCGGCGCTCCTCGATCCGGGCGGGGTCGTCGAACCACGCGCTCGCGATCTGGATGGTGAAGCCCTCGCTGCCGGGTTGCTGGCGCGCGACCAGGTCCAGGATCATCAGGGCTTCGGCGATGGCCGGCTGGCCTTCCCGCAGCACCGGCACGAACTCCCAACCGCGTGCGCGCGACTCGAGCGCGGCGCGCAGCTCGGGCGTCATCGGCGTGGCGATGCTGGCCGAGGCCACGCTGCCGTCGGGTGCGATCTGCAGCCTGCCTTCCACGCGCATCGCCTTGACGTCCTCGTACGAGGACGTCACCGCCGGATCGGCCGGCCGCGTGGCGATGGCCGGGGCCAGCGGCGCCAGCATCGCCGCGAGCACGACCACGAACGATGCAAACCTGGACATGGCGGTTGACTCCATGCTTTGCAGGATAGCGCGGCTTCCACCGGCCGCGCAGGCATAATCCCCCACAACGGGGAGGACGCGCATGCACGGCCAAGGCAACCTGGAACTCTTCCTGATCTTCCTGCTCGCCGCGGTGGTGGCGGTGCCGCTGTTCCGGCGCTTCGGGCTCGGCGCGGTGCTGGGCTACCTGGTCGCGGGCGTGGCGATGGGGCCCTACGGCCTGCGACTGGTGAAGGATCCGGCCAGCGTGCTGGGCTTTTCCGAACTCGGCGTGGTGCTGCTGCTGTTCGTCATCGGCCTGGAGCTCTCGCCTTCGCGACTGTGGGTGATGCGGCGCCCGGTGTTCGGCGTCGGCGGCCTGCAGGTGCTGCTCACCGCGCTGGCGCTGGGCGCGATCACCGCGATGCTCGGCCTGGGCTGGAAGGCCAACCTCGTGATCGGACTGGGCCTGGCGCTGTCTTCCACCGCGGTCGGCCTGCAACTGCTGGCCGAGCGCAAGGAACTCAACACCGGTTTCGGTCGTCTCGCCTTTGCGATCCTGCTGTTCCAGGACCTGGCGGCGATTCCCCTGCTCGCCATGATCCCGCTGCTGGGCGAGGCCAAGGCCGCCTCGCAGGCGGCGCCGCCGCTGGAGGCGGTGCTGCGCGCGGTCGGCATGATCGCCGTCGTGGTCGTCGGCGGCCGGCTGCTGTTGCGCCAGCTCTTCCGCGTGGTGGCCTGGACGAAGATGCCCGAGGTCTTCACCGCGACCTCGCTGCTGGTCGTGGTGGGCACGGCGTGGCTGATGCAGGTGGGCGGGCTGTCCATGGGCCTGGGCGCCTTCCTCGCCGGCGTGCTGCTGGCCGATTCCGAATTCCGCCACGAGCTCGAGGCGCAGATCGAGCCCTTCAAGGGCCTGCTGCTCGGCCTGTTCTTCATCGCCGTCGGCATGAGCATCGACGTGAATCGCGTCGTCGCCGAGCCGCTGCTGATCGCCGAGGGCGTGGCGCTGCTGTTGCTGGTCAAGTCCGGCATCCTCGTGCTGCTGGGCCTGCGCCCGGGCAAGCTGCCGGCGCGCGAGGCGCTGATGCTGGGCGCGGTGCTGGCGCTGGGCGGCGAGTTCGCCTTCGTGGTGTTCGCCGAAGCGCTGCGGGTGGGCCTGATCGACGCGGTGCTGCGCGATCGCCTGGTCGCCATCGTCGGCCTGAGCATGGCGGCCACGCCGCTCACGGTGATCGCGGTGTCGCGCTGGTTGCTGGAGCACCCCGCGCCCAAGGAAGAACGCCCGGCCGACGCCATCGACCAGGAAAATCCACGGGTGATCATCGCCGGCTTCGGCCGCATGGGGCAGATCGTCGGACGCATGCTGCGCGCGCAGGGCGTGCCCTTCACCGCGCTGGAGAATTCGGTCGAACAGGTCGAACTGCAGCGCCGCTTCGGCAACCTGATCTATTACGGCGACCCTTCGCGCGCCGACCTGCTGCGCGCCGCGCACGCCGACCGCGCCGAGATCTTCGTGCTCACCACCGACGATCCGGAAGCCAATGTGCGCACCGCGCGCCTGCTGCGCCGGCAGTTCCCGCACCTGAAGGTGCTGGCGCGCGCCCGTAACCGCCAGCACGCCTTCAGGCTGATGGACCTGGGCGTGGACGACGTCGTGCGCGAGACCCTGCACTCGAGCCTGGAACTGGGCCAGCGCACGCTCGAGGCGCTCGGCGTGCCGGCGGACGTCGCAGCCGAGCGCCGCGCGCGCTTCCTGCGCCACGACGAGCAACTGCTCAAGGAACAGTATCTGGTCTACGACGACGAAGCCGCGCTGATCCAGAGCTCGCAACAGGCACGGCAGGACCTGGAAAAGCTGTTCGAGGCCGACCAGCAGGACCGGGCCATTCGGCCCGAATCCTGACGAGGGCCTAGCGCGGCTCGCGCAGGAAGCGCGCCAGCGACGGCGGCGGGCGCGCCGGCTCGAACTCGGCGGCGATATCGACGTAGCCGCGCAGCAGGGCGAGGTCGTAGGCGGTGCGGCCAAGGCCGTCGCGCAGCTGGCGGTTGGCGCCTTCGCGCAGCAGGCGGCGCACCACGCCGAGCAGGCCGTGCATCGCCGCCAGGTGCAGCGCGCCGAGGCCACGCTGGTCCTGGGTGGAGAGCGACACGCCTTCGTTGAGCAGGCGCTCGAGCACGGCCAGCACCACGTCCTCGTCCACCGCCGCGCCGGCTTCGGCGCGCGCGCCGAGCACCAGCAACAGCGGCGTGTGGCCCTGCGCGTTCGCCACGTCGGCGGGCAGGTCGGCCATCAGCAACAGGTCGAACAGCGCCAGCACGCGGGCGCGGTCCCGCGCGGTGAAGGCATGCAGCGCGGCGCAGTGCAGCGCGCTCAGGCCCTGCTCGTCCACCGCGTCCACCTTGGCGCCCTGGGTGAGCAGGCGGCCGGCGATTTCCGGCAGGCCGAGCGCGGCGGCCAGCATCAGCGGCGTCACGCCGCCGGGCAAGGCCTGGTCCGGATCGGCGCCGGCTTGCAGCAGTGCGTCCACCACCGCCGCGTGGCGCATGCTGATCGCGGCCGACAGCGGCGTGGCGCCGGTGCGCGCCCGCGCGCTCGGCTGCGCGCCGCGCTCGAGCAGGCGGCGCGCGATATCGGCGTGGCCGCCGCCGGCGGCGCGCAACAGGGCCGAGCAACCCTGTGCATCCGCGCCATCCACCGGCAGGCCGAGGTCGAGCAGGCGCAACACGGCATCCAGGTCGCCGGCCATCGCGGCGGCCGGCAGGTCGGGCGGCAGCAGCGGACGCCCGGGCAGATTCCACAGCCGCCATTCGAGCCATTGGCTGAGGTCGGCCCGACCGGCCGCGAGCGCGATGCCCAGCGCCGTCTGGCCATCGGGCGACCGCGACAGCGGCTGCGCGCCGGCGCGGACCAGCGAGCGCAGCGCCGCCTCGCGTCCGAGCGCGGCGGCCACGTGCACGGCGCCGTGGCCGCGGCGGTCGCGCAGGTTGGCATCCACGCCCTGCGCGAGCAGCGCGTCCAGCAGTCGCTGCCAACCCAGGCGGATGGCGGTGGCCAACGGCGGATCCTGCGCGGGCGCGGCGCCGAAGGCATCGGCGCCGCGCTCGAGCAACGACAGCGCCAGCTGTTCCGCGCCGCGGCTGACGTGCTCGCCCTGCAGGCAGGCGCCGAGGAAACGCGAAAGCAGGCCGGCGCCGCCCACCGCCTGGCCGCGATCGAGCAGGCGTTGCAGGGGTGCGGGCCGCGCGCCGCCCGCCTCGAGCAGGCGCTCGAGCACGCTGCCACCGCCGGCAACGGGGCGTTCGACGCTGGCGCCGCGCGCCAGCAGCCAGTCGAAGCCGGCGAGCGCATCCGACTGGGAGGCCTCGTGCAGCAGTTCGGCCAGGGTATCGGGACCCAGCGCCCCGAGCGCCAGCACGCCTTCGGCGGCAGCGACGTCGCCTGCGGCCAGGGCATCGCGCAGCAACTGCCGCGGCGTGCGTCCGGGCTCGCCTTCCGCGAGATCCTCGGCCACATGGGCGGGCAGCACGTAATTCGGATCGAGCACCGCCACCTGCGGCCAGCGCCCGTGCTCGATGGCGAGTTCGAGCGCGCGGCGACCGTCCTCGCCGGGGCGCGCCGGATCCACGCCGAGTTCGACCAGCGCGCGCAGCAGTTCCGGCTCCGCACCGGCCTGCACCGCCAGCAGGACGGCGTTGCGGCCACGTTCGTCCGCCGCCTTCGGATCGGCCTTGGCCTGGGCCAGGCGCTGCACCAGCGCGGTGTGGCCGTTGGCGGCGGCTTCCAGCAAGGGCGTCATGCCGTGGGCGTCGTGCGCGTTGCGATCGGCGTTGGCGTCCAGCAGCAGCGACGCCACCTCGAGGTTGCCGGCCGCGCAGGCCTGCATCAGCGCAGTGCGCTGGCCGTGGCCGCGCGCATCCACCCGCGCCTTGTGTCGAAGCAGGAGTTGCGCGCCTCCCGGGTCGTCGTCGCCGGACACCGCGGCCAGCAGCGCGGGCTGGCCGCCCGCAGGCTCGGGTTTCGCGCCGTGTTCGATCAGGAAGCGCGCCAGCCGCCAGTTGCCCGAGCCGCAGGCGATGGCGAGCGCGCTGAAGCCTTCCTCGTTCAGCGCATCCACCTGCGCGCCGGCATCGAGCAGCAAGGCTGCCACCGCCGGATCGGTGCTGCGGGCGGCGTGGTGCAGCGGCGTGTTGCCCTCGCCGTCGGCGGCGCGGGCGTCGGCGCCGTTGGCGAGCAGGGTCATCACCGCCTCGGGGCGGCCGTGCCAGCTGTCGCGGGTAGCGGCGAGCAGCGGCGTCAGGCCGCCGTGGCGCTGGTTGAGGTCGACGCCGCGCGCGATCAGCTGGCGCAGCAACCGCAGGTCACCTTGCAAGGCGGCGAGCATCGGCAGCGTGCGCTGGTCGCGATCGTCCACGCCGGGCAGCGCGTGCGCGTCCGCGCCGGCGTCCAGCGCCTGCAGCGCGGCCTCGATGCGACCGCCGCGCGCGGCGGCGTACAGGCGCTCGTCCGGCGTCGCGGGCTCCGCCTCGGGCGCCGGCGCCGCGGCCACGGCGGGCTCGGGCATGGTCTCGATCGGCAGGCCGGCCGGCAGCGCCTGCCGATCGGCGCGACGATGGATCTCCAGGTGCGCGAGCAGGCTCAGCACGGGATAAGCGAGCAGGAGCGGAAACTGCACCGACGCCGGCAACACGTCCGGCCAGGCGATCAGCAGGCCGAGGCTGAGCACGGCGAATACCAGCACGGTGATGACGCCGCCGCGCAAGGCCTCGCGACTGCCGTGGCGGGCCGCGGCGACCAGCAGCGCGCCAAAGCGCTGGCCGTGGCGCGCCGCCTGCGCGAAGGCCGGCCACAAGCGCCACAGGCCGAGCAGCACGAAGCCCACGCACAAGCTCAGCACCAGCGCCGGCACCAGCGCGCCATTGTCGAGCAGGGCACGCAGCGGCCAGGCGACGATCAGCGCCTCCAGTCCGAAGGCCAGGCCCCAGAGTGCGGCGACGGCCAGCGCATCCACGCCCAGCGGCATCCGCGGCGCGCGCGGATCGCGACTGCCGCGCCACAGGCTCCAGCCCAGCACGAGCAGCGGCTGCGCCAGGAACAGGCCGGCCAGGGCGAGCGCATTCGGCCAGGCGGCCGGCAGCCAGGCCAGCCCCAGTCCGAGCAGCAGCAACGCACCGGCCAGGCGGCGCGACATGCGTTCAGCCATCGCCGACACCGCCGGCCACCAGCGGATCGAGCACCGAAGGCGGGCCCTGCAGGTGGAAGCCCAGCGAGGCAAGGTTGGCCCGCACCACCTCGGCGTCCACGCGGGCGAGCTTGCGGCCAGGGACCAGGTCCACGCTCAGCACATAGCCAAGCGCGCCCAGCTGTGCGCGCACCGGCTCCGGCACCAGGCCGAAGGCATCCTTCTCGCGCAGGTACAGGTACGTGTCGGCCTTGCGCAGCGATTTGTAGACGTGGGCCTGCATGGCGCGCCGCTCCTGGATGCAAGGGATTGTCGCCGCAAACCCGGGTCGGGGAAAGCGGCGGGGTTTGCTACGCTAACGCGCCCGCGGCCCCGCGCGGGACGTGTTCACCGCCGGAGCCTGCATGCGCCTGACCCCCTGCCTCACCCTCGCCGTCCTCGCCGCCGCCAGTGGCGTGGCCCACGCCCAATCGGCGCCGGCACCGGCCTCCACGCCGATCACGCTCGACCAGGCGATGGCGCACCCGGACTGGATCGGCCCGCCGGTGGAATCCGCCTGGTGGTCCTGGGACGGCCGCAGCGTGCACTACAAGCTCAAACGCGAAGGCTCGCCGCTGCGCGACACCTACACGCAGGCCGCCGCCGGCGGCGCCGCGACGCGGGTGGAGGATGCGGCGCAGGCGACGCTCGACGCCCCCTCGCCGGTGTACGACCGCGCCCGCACCCGCATGGCCTTCGTGCGCAACGGCGATATCTTCGAACGCGACCTGCGCAGCGGCGCGCTGGCCCAGGTCACCCGCAGCAACGACGAGGAAGCCGATCCGCAGTACGCGGCCGACGGCGCCAGCCTGCAGTTCCGCGTCGGCACCGACTGGTTCGCCTGGAACCCGCGCGAGCGCCTGGTCGCGCCGGTCGCGCAGATCGTGGCCGGCAAGGATCCGGCCGCGCCGCCGGCCGCCGATTCGATGCGCGAGATGCAGCTGCGCCTGATCGCCACGCTCAAGCGCCAGGACGAGGACCGCAAGGCCACGCGCGCGCAGGCCGAGGCCTTGCGCAAGCTCGACCCGACCCGCGCCCGCGGCCCGGTCTACCTCGGCGACGGCCTCCAGATCGACGGCAGCTCGCTTTCGCCCAACGGCCGCTGGCTGCTGGTGGTGACCTCGCCCAAGAGTCCCGACGTCGGCCGCATCGGCAAGCTGCCCAAGTACGTCACCGAGTCCGGCTACGAGGAGTTCGAGGACCAGCGCACCCGCGTCGGCCGCAACAGCCCGATCGCCGAGAGCCTGAAACTGGTGGACCTCGCGAACGGCAGCGTGCGCGACATCGGCTTCGACACGCTGCCCGGCATCGCCGTCGATCCGCTGGCGGTCCTGCGCGCGGCGCAGAAGCTCGATCCGCTCAAGGGCAACCGCCCCGTGCGCGTGCTCAACGAAGGCGACAACAGCGGCGCGGCGACCCTGCGCTGGTCGGCCGACGGCAGCCAGCTCGCCCTACAGGTCCGCGCGATCGACAACAAGGACCGCTGGATCGCCGGCGTGGATTTCGACAAGGGCGCGCTGCGCAGCCTGCACCGCCTGACCGACCCGGGCTGGATCAACTGGAACTTCAACGATTTCGGCTGGCTGCCGGATTCGAGGACGCTGTGGTACCTGTCGGAGGAGACCGGCTGGTCGCACCTGTACACGCTGGCCCCGGGCGGCAAGCCGAAGGCGCTGACGCGCGGCCAGTGGGAAGCCTCGTCGGTGGCCTGGTCGCCGGACGGCGGCACCGCCTACTTCGTCTGCAACCGCGCGCGGCCGGGCGACTACGAGGCCTGCGCGGTGCAAGCCACGGGCGGAGACGTGCGTGAACTGAGCTCGCTCGACGGCGTCGAATCCTTCGACCTTTCGCCCGACGGCCGCAACCTGCTGCTGCATTACTCGGCCAGCTACCTGCCGCCGCAGCTGGCGGTGGTGCCGTCCGCGGGCGGCGAGGCGCGGCGCCTCACCGACACCCGCACCGCCGAGTTCAAGGCGCGCACCTGGATCGAACCGCAGTACGTACAGGTGCCGTCCACGCATGGCGCGCCGGCGGTATGGGCCAAGCTCTACCGCCCGGCCACGCTCGAGCCCGGCCGCAAGTACCCGGTGGTGATGTTCGTGCACGGCGCCGGCTACCTGCAGAACGTCAGCAACCGCTACCCGAACTACTTCCGCGAGCAGATGTTCCACAACCTGCTGGTGCAGCAGGGCTACCTCGTGCTCGACATGGACTACCGCGGCTCCGAGGGCTACGGCCGCGACTGGCGCACGGCGATCTACCGCCAGATGGGCCATCCCGAGCTCGAGGACTACGTGGACGGCGTGAACTGGATGGTGGCGCAGCAGCAGGGCGACCCGGCGAACGTCGGCATCTACGGCGGCAGCTACGGCGGCTTCATGACCTTCATGGCGCTGATGCGCGAGCCGGACATGTTCAAGGCCGGCGCGGCGCTGCGCCCGGTGTCGGACTGGACCACCTACAACCACGAGTACACGTCCAACATCCTCAACACGCCCGAGCTCGACCCCGAGGCCTACAGGAAGAGTTCGCCGATCGAATACGCCGAGCACCTGCGCGGCCAGCTGCTGATCATGCATGGCATGATCGACGACA
>CBININ010000073.1:0-9432 GCA_966250755.1 uncultured Gammaproteobacteria bacterium
GTCGCCGTCAGCGACATCCCGCGCTTCGGCGCGATGCACGTGATCGCCTCGATGCAGCCGACCCACGCCACCAGCGACATGCCCTGGGCGCAGGACCGTGTCGGCCCGGAGCGCATCGCCGGCGCCTACGCCTGGCGGCAGATGCTCGAACACGGCGCGCGGCTCGCGCTGGGCTCGGACTTCCCGGTGGAATCGGTGGATCCGCGGCTCGGCCTGCACGCGGCGGTGACGCGCACGGACCTGGAAGGCCACCCGCCCGGCGGCTGGCGCCCGCAGGAGAAGCTCACGCGCGCCGAGGCGCTGCGCGGCTTCACCCTCGATGCGGCCTACGCGGGCTTCGCGGAGAAGGAAGTGGGTAGCCTGGAAGTCGGCAAGCGCGCCGACTTCGTCGTGCTCGGCGCCGATCCGCTGGCCGAGGACGTCCCGCTGGCGACGCTGCCGGTGCGCGCGACCTACGTGGATGGGCAGTCGGTCTTCACCGCGCCGGACGCCGCTGCGCCGTGATCCGCATCCGCGAGATCGACCATCTCGTCCTGCGGGTCGTCGACCTCGAGGCGATGCTGCGCTGTACCTCGAGGATCCGGAAGGCAACACCGTGGAACTGAAGGGAGCCCCACAGCCGTGACTCGATGGCCCGCCGCACTGCTGCTGCTGACCTTGCTGGGCACGGCCCACGCGCAGGACGCCAAGACGCTCGCCTCGCAGGCCGAGGCCGCCTACGACGCCAGGGACTACGCGGCCAGCGCCGCGCTGTACGACCGCGCCGCCGAATCGGGCGAGCACGCGAAGGGGTTCTACTACAACGCGGCCTGTTCCAATGCGCTCGCGGGTCGGAAAGAACGCGCCTTCGAGTTGCTTGGGCTGGCCATCGACAAGGGTTACAACAACCTGATGTCGCTGGGCGGCGACCCGGACCTGGCCAGCCTGCGTGCCGACCCGCGCTGGCAGGCACTGCTCGGCGAGGTGGCGAAGCGCTACCCCGACGCGCCCTACTACCACCTGATGATGGACCAGTCGAAGTCGGTGTTCGCGCGCTACTTCCCGACCCGCGCCGCGCTGGACGGCGGGCTGGTCGCGCCGCCGCGCGACACGTCCTCGTTCATGGATTTCTACGCCACCATCGCGAGCTTCGTCGGCGAATACGACGAGGCCCACGCGCGGTACGCCAAGCCCGCCGACGCCGACCCGGTGTCCAGCGGCCACCTGCGTGCGGTGCCGGCCAATGCCCTCGTGCTGGCGCAGGCGCAAGGCCGCGACTATGTGCTGCTCAACGAATCGCATGCGCAGGTGCAGACCCGCGCCGCCCTCTACACCTTGCTTGCGCCACTGCGCGCGGCGGGTTTCACCCACCTGGCCCTCGAAGCCCTGACCGCGCCAGATCCAGAGCCGGCGGGCGACAACGCCTGCGCGGCGCCCCTGCTGTTCGATGACAAGCTACCGCAGCGGGGTTTTCCAGCCAAGCAGACGGGCTACTACACGTCCGAGCCGGTGTACGGCGAGCTCCTGCGCGAGGCCCTGCGGCTCGGGTTCGTACTCGTGTCGTACGACGGCGGCGGCAACGGCGGCCCGCGTGAGCAGCACCAGGCCCGGATGATCGCCTGCATCCGCGAGCGCGATCCGGCGGCGCGGGTGGTGGTCATCGGCGGCTTCGGGCACATCGCCGAGAATCCCGACCGCACGTACCCCGGCGGCCGCATGGGCTATCGCCTTGGCCAGCTCACCCACAGCGATCCGCTGTCGGTGGACATGACCGAACTGCTGGCAATCGATCCGTCCTCGCTGCGATTCCCCGAGCCCGACACCGGGCGCGGCGCGGAGGCCTACGCCCTGCTCGATGCCGAGGGTCGGTCTTTTTCGCGCCCCGGCTACGACCTCAGCCTCTACGTCCGCGCGCCGGCCCATCGCGGCGAGGCCGGCGGCAGTTGGCTCGAACTCGGTGGCGCGCGCCACGCCACGCCGATCGGCCTGTCGCAGTGCCGGGGCAAGCTGCCCTGCGTGGTGCAGGCGCGGGGCCGGGACGAGGACGCCGCCGCCACCCCGGAAGACAGCTGCGTGGTGCGCGCCGGCGCCACCGCCGGCTGCACCTTGTACCTGCGCCCGGGGAGCCACGTCGTCAGCACGCGCGACAAGGACGGCGAACTGATCCAGGAACTGGCGCTCACCGTGGCCGCGTCCGCCGCGGCGCCCGGCGGGCAGCCGTCAGTACTCGAGCGTGAGCGTGACCGTGGCGGTGTAGCTCCCCGCCGGTAGCGACGCGAAGTCGGCGGCGCGCAGCCGTGCATACAGCGGCACCGCATGTTCGAGGCCATCGCTCGCCACGGACAGGGCAGACCCGGGCGAGGCGTCCGCCAGGTCCAAACCGCCGGGCGATACCAGGCTGAGCCGGAAGGGCAGGTTGCCGCCGGGACCGGAGAGGCTGCGTGGGGACGAGGCATGCAGCGAGGGCGGCAAGGCCACGTCGGCGGCGCATTGCACCACCAGCGAGCTGCCGCTGTTGCTGTCCACATCGCCGGTGCTGGCAAGCGCCACCACGGCGCCGAATGCGATGTGCGCGCCCGGCGCGATGCTGCAGCCGCCCGCCGCCTGCGCCGGGGCGACCCCGCCGAGCCACAACACGGCGGCCCATGTCACGTGTCCAAGCTTCACTGCACATCCTCCCGGCAGACGACGGGGGCGGATCGCACACCCGGCGCGGTCGACAACAGCCGGCCATCCACCCGGACCTGGCAGGCGCCGCCCCTCCAGCGCACATCCAGCACCGCGCCGTCGGCGAGGCCGGTCACATACGCCTCGCCGCGCCGCGCCACCGTGAACGCCGACAGCCCGGGCCCGACGCGCAGGCTCGCACCCTCCGGTACCGGCGTACCGTCCGCCCGCCGCAAGACCATCCACGCGGCCTGCTCGCGTCGTACCGGGAATCGCACGAGCGACGCGCTGCGCGCATACGGCACGACCTCCTCGTGTTCGCTTTCGACGCGGGCCTCGATCGGGAGCTGCGCCGCATCGATGCCCAGGCGATTCACCTGGTAGGGCAGCAGGCCGGTCACCAGGGCGCGTCCATCGACGCGCGTGGTGGCGACGACCTGGTGACTCAGGGACACAGGCACACCCGGGAAGTCGCCCACCTGCACGATCGCAAACGCCCCGCGATCCACGCGCCGTGCGGCGAAGTTCATGCCGGAAACGCGACCGACGGCGCCGCGCGCGCCCAGGCGCAGGGCCAGGCCCGCGTCACCCACCCGCGACTCCAGCGACCAGTCACCCGCGTTGCCGCGCCGAAGCAGGTCGGCTTGCAGGCGCTGCGAAGCGGTATCGCTGGCGGCGACGCGCCAGCCCCAACCCGGACCGGAAGGCAGCGACTGGCGCATCTCGACATCCGCATGCCCCTCGCCACCCGATCGGCGGCCGGCGCGGGCGCCCACGGTTCGCGCGCGGCCCAGTGGCAGGCTCAGGCGCAGGCCGGCGGCCCAGCCCCGGGCATCGAGGTCGCGGCTCGCGTCCAGCCCCAGGTATCCGCCACCGCGCAGCGAGTAGCCCAGGTCCACGCCCGCCAGCCGGAACAGCGAGCCATTCCATTCGGTCCGGCGGGTCAGATGCAGGCCGAGGTCCAGGCGTTCGCGCAGCCTGCGCCCGGCAGTGAGCTGGAACTCATCGCGCACCCGATACCCGGGGTCGATGCCGCCGAACTCGCGGTAGCCCGGTTGCGCACGGCTCCAGCGCAAGGAAACGCCGCCGCGTCGACTGCTGCGCTGGGCACCGACCTCGAAGCGGTGGCCGCGGGCGCCCGTCATGCGCGACTCCGACAGCGACAGCGAGACGACGCCCAGATGGCCGATCCGGGCGTCCGCCGCCAGGCCCGCGGCCTGGCGTTCCGACTGCCATTCCACGCGCCCACCCATGGTCAGCCAGTCGTTCAGGCCGCGCCGATAACTCGAGGCGACGAAGCCCTCGTCGTAGCGATCGCGATCGCTGCCGTAGCCGTGTCGCAGCTTGCCCGCCTCGTGCGAGAAATCGGCAAGGCCGGCGCGCAGCAGGCGCGGTGCGGCATAGTAGTCCTGGGACAGGATGGATTCGCGGCCGAGCACGTCGCGCACCACCAGCTGGAGCTGGCCCGCGCCGTTGGCCACCGGCACGTCGGTGAGCTCGAAGGGACCGGGCGGCACGTCCTGCGTGGCCTGGCGGCGTTCGTTCACCAGCAATTCGACCGTCGATGGCAGGGTCGCGCTACCCCCGATCGTCGGCATCGGCCAGGTGACGAAGCCGGGTGCGGTGGAAAAGTCCCGGGCCAGGCGAATGCCGGCGAAACGCGCCGGGCGGCTCCAGCCGCCGCGCGAGCTGATGCTGTCGCCGACCACCAGGGTCTGCATGCGGCCCGGCAGGTCGCGCTGGAAGAAGGTGTCGGTGCGCAGCCAACGGTCATCGCCGCCGTCGTGGCGCCAGGCAAAGCCATGCACGAAGGCCCCGGCACGCCCGAAGGCGACGAGCTCGCCGAGCAGGCCCGCCTGCGCGTTGCCGTCTCCGTCGCGGGCCACGAAGGCGTCGTAATCGAGGTACAGGCCCGGTGGGCCGGCCGCCGGCGCGGGCCGCGCGCCGCCGGCCAGCGTGGTCTGCGTGGCCGCGAAGGCGTCAGGCGGCGCTTGCACGTCGAGGACCAGGCGGTTGCGGTCGAGCACGAAACGAAAACCGTCACCGGCGCCCAGCGCCACCGCGGCGCTGCCATCGGAAAGAAATGCCGCGGCCGCCCGCGGCGGTGTGCGCAAGCGCGCGGCCTGCCAGGCGGTCGCGGGTACCAGCACGCGGCCATCGGCAAGCACCTCGGCCATCACCACGCCGGGCACGGACACGCCATTCACCCGCAGGTCGAGCAGCAGGGTTTCGTTGGCGATCGCCAGGCTCGGCGACAGGGCGAGGGCGAGCGCCGCGGCCAGGGCGAGGCGGCGCGGGCGAGCCGCGCGGGGAAGGTTCATCGGTTCGGACTTCAGGGTGCGGGCGCGCCTGCGCGCAGCTCGCCGTCCTGGGTGTGCACGCGCGCCGCGGCGAGCGCGGCCTGCGCCGCGCCCGGCACTTGCCACTCGCGCCAGGCGCCGCCCAGCACGCGGGCATTGACGGTGAGATCCTTCGCGACGCCGTCGAAGCCGATCGCGCGCACGACGCCGAACCGGGCGCCGTCATTGCGCACGCGCACGCAGCCGGGCCGCGGCGTGCCGCACTCGGCCACGGCCAGCCGGCTCGGGGCCAGGCCTTGGGGCGAAACGAAGACCGGCAGGTCGTGGTTGACATGCAGGCTGATGCCGACCTGGCCCTCGACCGGCGCCGCGGCGCCCAGGTCCTCGAGGACGAGACGGTAGGCGCGCTGGTCCGCGCCGGCCGGAACGCGCGAGGCGATCCGGAAGATCTGTTGGCCGCCGGCCGGAATGTCGGCGATGGCGGGGGACACGATGAGGTCGTCGCTGGCGACGCGCTGCTCGGCGCCTTCCGCCTGCGTCCACGCCAGCACCTGCGCCTGGTAGCGCATCGGACGGTCGCCGGGGTTGGAAACGGTGAGCGTGGCGATCGGGCGCGCGGGCGAGACCTCGATCAGCACCGGCGACAGCGTCACGGCGGACGCCATGCCGGGCAAACAGGCGAGGGCGGCGAACGCCGCCACTCGCCAGGCCGGCGCGGCCGCGCGAAGGATGAGCTCGTGCGGCCGCATCGGATCAGTACACCACGGCGACGGTGATGTCGGTCGTGTAGGCGCCGATGGGCTTGCCCTTGAAATCGCCGTTGGCGACGTGCCCATAGATCACGACGTCGTGGTCGCTGCCGTCCTGGATGCCGGCGAAGGCGGTCGGCGTGGCGGACGAGCTCGACAGCGGCGTGCTGCCGTCTTCCGCGAGGCTGAGGCTGAAGGGAATCACGTCGCTGCCCTGCTTCATTTCGCGGGTGTCGGCCGAATAGATGCCCACGGTCGCGCCGTTGGAGCACGCGACCTGGAAGGTCGAGCCGCTGTTCGCATTCATGTCGCCCGCCGTGTCCAGGCCGGCGATGGGGGCGAAGGCGATGCTCGACGCCGAGGACACCTTGCAACCGGCTTCGATGGTTGCGCTGACGGTCATGGTGCTGGTGACCTGGCCGGCACTGGCCGCACCGGCGAACATGGAGGCCAGCGCGAGCGCCAGCAGGGAAACGGACTTCTTGTTCATTTGCGAAAACCCCTTTCATGGTCGGATCCACGTCGTAGCCGGACGGACTCTGAAAGGCGATCTGGCGGTCCCGCTGCCCTGGGGCTGGCGCCCGGTAGGCCGGTGACTTTGCGTCCCCGCGTTTCCGCGGGTTTGCCCTTTTCAGATCCGGCGCGCCCCGTGGCAGGGCGGGCAGACCAGCGCCGCGGCAGTGCGGCGCGAGGGGCAATGTAGTGAGTGCGTGAAGGAAGCACGATCAGTAGATGTACGCATTGGCAGCGCGCGTGGAGATGCTTCCCCGCGCCACGTGCGTGAGCCCGTTCGCGCCCGTGCGAGCGACCTTGCGGACGCGATCACGCCCAGGCCGCCACCCAGGCCACGGATTCGCCAGCTTGATGCAGGTCAATCGCGGACGAAATCGCCGCGGCTCAGCCCTCGCGCACGGCCCAGGTATTGCGCCCCCGCGCCTTCGCCTCGTACAGCGCCCCGTCGGCCAGCGCCATCGCGGCTTCCGCCGACACCACGGGATGGTGCAGGCCGATGCCGATGCTGGTGGCGACCTGCAAGGACTGGCCGGCGATCGGCATCGGCGCCGCCATCGCCTCGACGATCCGCCGGGCGATGATCTCGCCCACCGCGGCCGAGGCATTGATCTCCACCAGCACCACGAACTCGTCGCCGCCGATGCGACCGACCAGGTCCACGTCGAACACGCTGTGGCGCAGCCGGCGCGCGAATTCGCGCAGCACCTCGTCGCCGGCCGCGTGGCCGAAGGTGTCGTTGATGCCCTTGAAGCGGTCCAGGTCCAGCGCCAGCACCAGCAGGGGCTGGCCGCCGCGCGCGGCGCGCCCGGCCGATTGGACGAGTTCTTCGTTGAAGTGCAGGCGGCTGGCCACGCCGGTCAGGGCGTCGTGGCGCGCGATGCTGGCGAGCTTGCGCTGCGCCTCCTTGGCCTCGGTGACGTCGAAGGTCAGCGAGTAGAAGCCGACCACCGTGCCGTCCTCGGCGACGTCGGGCACGAACTGCGCGCGGTAGTCGAAGCCCTGTTCGCGCCGCCAGCTGCGGCCCTCGAAACTCTGCGGCTTGCCCTGCAGTACCGCCGACACATAGGGCGCCACGGCCTGGTACACCGTGTCTCCGCGCACCTCGCGCAGGGTGCGGCCGATCGGGTCGGACTCGCCGGGCATCATCGCCCGGCTGCGCGCATTGGCGTAGGTGAAGCGCTGCTCGCGGTCGAAGTGCGCCACCATCGCCGGCAGGTTCTCGGTGATGGCCTGGATGCGCGCCTCGCTGCGGCGCAGCCGCGCCTCCAGGCGCCGCCGCTCGGCCAGGGCCACCGTGGTGGTATAGGCGAACAGGCAGCCGCAGGCGACGAAGAACTGCCAGAACAGGATGCGCGCCAGCGCGGACTCCGCATGCGCCAGCGCGAAGGGCCCGGTGCCCACGGCCGCCGACAGCCCGCTCGAGACTGCCAGCACCAGGGTGCCGACCACCATACCCGCCAGTCCGTGCCGGTACGCCAGCAACAGCAGCGGCAGGAAGGTCAGGAACAGCAGCGGGAAGGCCGATTGCGCGAAGGTCAGCCAGCACAGGCCCAGCAGCAACGCGATGCAGGCCAGGTAATCCGCGCGATGGCCCTCGCGCCCCAGCAGCCGCACCTGCGGCTGGAAGCTGCACACCACCAGCGTGGCCATGACCACCATGCCCAGCGTGTGCGCCATGAACCAGACCGACCACACCTCCAGCGGCGACACCGGCGGCACGCGCCAGTAGGAGAGCAGCGTCGCCAGCGTCGCCGTCAGCAGGCAGGCGACCAGCGTGGCCGTGCTCGCGGCCCGCGCCACCGGGCCCAGCGATGCCGCCTTGCGCAGGTCCGGCTCGGTGCGCCGCACCCACCACGCCACCAGCCAGGCCTCGAGCGTGTTCACGCCGACCAGGCAGGCGGCCAGCAGCCACGCGTCCCCATTGGCGAGGCGGGCGGCGTATTGCGCCAGCGCCGCCGCCAGCAGCAGCCGGACCCACAGCCGCCGCGCACTGAGCATCAGCACGCCCGCCACCAGCCCGTTGACTACCCAGACCGAGGCGATGCCGCCGCCCAGGCGCGTCAGCCGCAGCGAGGCATAGGCGAACACCGCCGTCAGCGCGGCCAGCAGCAGCGGCGTGGTCCAGTCCTTCCAGCGTGGCGCCAGGGCCAGCGCGACGGCATTCATCGGCCTGCCCCTCCCGTGGCCTGCGTCATGCCGGCGATGGTAATTCTGCGCAGCCCCGCCGGACTGCGGACGGAGTCGCGAACTGGCGACATCGACCGGGCTTCCCGCCGGCCGGCGCCCGCGCCCCTGGGCCTCACCCACCTCCGCCGGCCTTTTGGCCCGGGCGCCACACCGGGCCGGGTCAGCCCTTTGCGCTAAACTTTCGCTCTTGATCGAGCGACTGGAAGTAGGCGAATGAGCTGGCTGAACGACATCCTGGACAACGACCGCGACCCCACCGAGACCAAGGAGTGGCTGGAGTCGCTCAAGGCCGTGCTCGACCACGACGGCCCCGACCGCGCCCACGAGCTGCTCGAGCGCATGGTCGAGCTGACCCGCCGCGCCGGCGCCCAGCTGCCGTTCCAGCCGGTCACCGAGTACATCAACACCATCCCCGCGCACCTGGAGCCGCAGCTGCCGGGCGACGCCAACATGGAGTGGAAGATCCGCTCCATCATCCGCTGGAACGCGATGGCGATGGTGGTGCGGGCGAACCGCAAGCCGGGTGAGCTCGGCGGGCACATTGCTTCGTTTGCGTCGAGCGCGACCCTGTACGACGTCGGCTTCAACCACTTCTGGCGCGCGCCGACCCCGGAGCATCCGGGCGACCTGCTCTACATCCAGGGCCACAGCGCGCCGGGCATCTACGCCCGCGCCTTCCTGGAGGGCCGCATCAGCGAGAGCCAGATCGACAACTTCCGCATGGAAGTGGACGGGCAGGGTGTGTCGAGCTACCCGCACCCGTGGCTGATGCCGGACTTCTGGCAGACGCCGACGGTCTCCATGGGCCTGGGTCCCATCTCCGCCATCTACCAGGCGCGCTTCTGGAAGTACCTGGAAGGCCGCGGCCTGATGCCGAAGACCGACCGCAAGGTGTGGTGCTTCCTCGGCGACGGCGAAACCGACGAGCCCGAGAGCCTGGGCGCGATCTCGGTCGCGGGCCGCGAAGGCCTGGACAACCTGGTCTTCGTCATCAACTGCAACCTGCAGCGCCTCGACGGCCCGGTGCGCGGCAACGG